>JAZNAJ010000214.1:0-60781 GCA_045586445.1 Clostridia bacterium
CGCTTGGCCCTCCGACTTCTTTGCAAGAACCTCCTCTGCTTCTTTTTTGGCATCGGCTTTCTTTTCTTCAATAATATTGCCCTGGTCGTCTTCTTCGAACTTAACCAAAATGTGGGTAACCGTAACCTTGTCGTCCCCTGCACTCTTCTTTATTTGCTCGGTAATATACGAATCCGGATTTTCGCTTATATCCTGATATATTTTGCTCAGGTGTGTATTCACTTTTTGCATTTCGTACAGAGTTTCTTCATTGGCATATCCGTTTCTTTTGAGAACCTCGTCAAACTGGTCACCATACTGTGCTTTTTGCTGGGCAACTGTTGCGCGAATTTGCTTTTCTTCATCTTCGGTAACGACAATTCCCCGTTTCTCGCCTTCGCCTATAAGAGCATAAATGGGTGCCACCATATCAAGAGCCATGCCCTTTGAGAGTTCTTTGTAAGAAAGCCCTGTCGTCAGGTCAACCTCTTCCCAGTCAAAGTTGTCAAGATTGCTTATCATACCACTTTGCATAAATGAATAAACGCAATTAAGCCCTGCTGAATTTGTGGCAAAACTAAAAACATTCTCACTTATGGGAGTTCCGTTAACCACTGCAACGGCGTTCTTATTTTTGCCGGAAATACTGTCGAAAAGCCCTGCAATCGGATTTTGGTATTTGATATTGTCAGTCTTTATGCTTGACAACATACCCGAATTCTCACTTGTTTCTGCTCCCATATAACCGCCCACAATTGTATTGCTGCCGACGCCTTCGGTATAACAAACCATAATTGCGACAAGTATTACAATTACAGCAGCAATTGCACCCGCAATCAGTCCTTTTTTTCTTTTGTTCTTTCTAAGTATTTCACGAGCCTCAAACTCTGCTATTTGCGAGCTATCATTTTGTACTATATTTTTGTTTTCCATAGTTATTCCTCATTTCTATTTTATCTTAAGGCATTACACCTATGATAAATTATACAACATCTCTTAAATTTTTTCAATAAATTCTTTTATAATATTCAGGTAGTCTGCCGCTGAATTATTTTTTGGAATTTTGTATATAATTTTAGGCTTTTTACCATTTTTAAGGTCAACTCTGCGGTTCATAAAGTCTTCGCTGACCACCAGACCTGACAAATCAGGTGCGTCATCCGGAGAAAACATAAGAGTAAGCGTCATTTTGTCGCCCTTGACCTCGGTGAACTTCTTTGATGCGGCAATCTTGCGGATATGAGAAAGTTCCATCAGATTATTAACCGAATCCGGCACCTCTCCGTATCGGTCCAAAAGCTCATCATAGGTATCCCTTAAATCCTCTGCGCTTTCAATTGATGCAATCCGTTTGTATGCGCTTATCCTTTGAGCGTGTGATGATATATATTTTTCAGGGATATATGCACTCACGGGCAAATCAATGGTTGCATCGATTTCCTCCGCAGCAGGTATCCCACGCAGCTTTCCTACGGTTTCGGCAAGAAGTCTGCAATACATTTCGTAGCCGACACTCTCCATGTGTCCACTTTGTTGCGGGCCTATGACATTCCCCGTTCCACGGATTTCCAGGTCCCTCATGGCAATTTTAAATCCCGAACCGAACTCCGTAAATTCGCGTATAGCACGAAGTCTTTTTTGGGCGTCTTCGTTCAGCACTTTATCCCGCCTGTATGTCAGATATGCGTAAGCAAGCCTGTTTGAACGCCCGACCCTGCCCCTGAGCTGATAAAGCTGAGCAAGACCAAGCTTGTCAGAGTCCTCAATAATAATTGTATTTACATTGGGTATATCAAGACCGGTTTCTATAATAGTTGTGCAAACCAACACATCAACATCGCCATCGGACATATCCATCATAATATTTTCAAGCTCGCGCTCTGACATTTTGCCGTGTGCGGTTGCAATCCTTGCTTCGGGCACCAGTTTTTGGATATTCAGTGCTGTTTTTTCGATTCCCTGAACCCGGTTGTGAAGATAGTATACCTGACCACCCCGCTCCAGTTCCTTGGTGATGGCCTCGCGGATAATATCTTCGTCATATTCCATCACATAGGTCGCCACGGGAAATCTGTCGCCCGGTGGCTCGGCAATTACACTCATATCACGGATACCTGTCATAGACATATGAAGCGTGCGCGGAATGGGCGTTGCCGAAAGTGTAAGTACATCAATTTCTTTTTTGATTTCCTTAATTCTTTCCTTGTGTGCCACTCCGAAGCGTTGTTCCTCGTCTATAATCAAAAGTCCCAATTTTTTAAATTCAACCGTCTTTTGCAAAATCTTGTGTGTACCTATAACTATATCACATTCACCGTTTTTCAACTGCTTTACAATATTTTTTTGCTGCGTAGGTGTAGAAAACCTTGAAAGGCAAGCAATATTCACAGGATAATCCTTCATCCTTTGTTTGAAATTATTGTAGTGCTGATTGGCAAGGATTGTGGTGGGAACAAGATACGCCACCTGATATCCGTCCATAACCGCCTTGAATGCCGCACGCATAGCCACCTCGGTCTTGCCATATCCAACATCACCGCAAAGAAGTCGTTCCATCGGGTGTGGTTTTTCCATATCTGCCTTCACTTCGCTTATACATCTTAGCTGGTCATCCGTTTCATCATAGGGGAACGCCGCTTCAAAATCCCGTTGCCATTCACTGTCCGCTGAGAAGGATATCCCCCTGATAGATTCTCTTTGAGCATACAGTTCCACCAGTTCTTTTGCCATATCGGCACAGGATTCCCTGACTTTTTGTTTTGCCTTGTTCCAGTCCTGCCCGCCAAGGTTGTTGAGCTTGACTTTGGCACCATCGTTTGATGTATGCTTGTATATAAGATTTAACTGGTCAGCAGGCACATACAAAAAGTCCCCACCCTTATATACCAGCTTAAGGTAATCCCTCTGTGCGCCCTCTACCGTGAGCCTTTGTATGCCAACATACTGTCCCACGCCATGGTTTTGGTGCACCACAAAATCACCCACAGACAAATCTGTGAAGTTGTCAATCTTGTTCTTTTTGTCAACTTTAAATCGTCTTCGTTTTTTTCTTTCCCCACCAAATATTTCTTTGTCGCTGATAACAACTGTACGGGCAAGCGGATATTCAAAGCCCCTGCCAAGACCACCTTTTATCACCAATACAGAGCCTTCAGCGGGAAGCTCGTCAAATTTTTCAGCAACTGTACACAAAAAACCCTCGTCCTCAAGCTGCAAAGCCAGGTTTTGTGTTCTGTGAGTTGAGCCGGCAAGGATGATTATACGATACTTGTTTTTTTGATAAAACTTCAGGGCATCATAGAAAAACTCCATCTTGCCGCCATAATTGTTAAGACTTTTTGCCGTCAGATTAACAAGCTTTTTGGGCTTTAGTTCCCCGTTTATGTGGGAAAGGGGACACAAATTCACCGCACCCATTGTACTTATCGTTTTTGCCGCATCGGAAAATTCAAGAGAAAACTGTGGCTTTCCGCCTGAGATTATACCTCTTTCCAACAAATCCTTAAATGCCACTTTTCTTTGCTCGGTTTCGCTTTTTACACTCTCATATATTCTTGACGGGTCATCAACAAAAGCAATATAATCTTCGCCAAGGTAATCAAGTATGGTATAAATCTTATCCCGATAAATTTCAGGAATATATTTATCTCTTGACGGAAATACAATTCTTTGCTCAAATCTTTCAATATCCTTTTTAAGGATTTCTATACATTTTTGTCTGCCTGCACTGCCATCGTTTTTGCCCTCTGCAGTTTTGAGCCGCTTTTTAAGAGCTTTCAAAACTTCGTCAATAGTTTCATCATCACAAATGATTTCGTCTGCAGGGGTAATTCGTGCCGTCCATGCCTCATCCGTGTCAGCCACGGTTCTTTGGGTTTCGGGATAGAACCGTCTTATTGAATCTATCTCGGTATCAAAAAACTCCACGCGAAATGGCAACTCGCTCCAAAACGGAAAGAAATCAAAAATTCCGCCACGGATACTGAACTGACCCTGCCCCTCAACCATATCCTCGCGGTGGTATCCAAATTCCACCATCAAACGGCTCAATTCTTCAAGTTCAAACTGGTCGCCCACCTCTAAAGTCAATGCCTTGTCCTTATAAACCGAACTTGGAACGGTAGCACTGATCATTGCTGAAACAGTTGTTACAATCCCATATTCACCGGGGTTTGTAACAAGCCTGTCAAGAACCTCGAGCCTTTTTTTCTTTATATCCGTTGCTGTCGCCTCGATATCATAAAAAAGCAGGTCGCGATTTGGAAAAAGCAAAATCTTACCTTCGAAAAAGTAGTTCAGGTCATCATAGATTTCCCGCGCCTGAGCCTCGGTTGATGTGATAAAAATCGGGCACTTGCCTCGTTTTTTGCATACAGAAAACGCAAGGTGTGTCCTGACTGAATCCGACACACCCATAACACTTACAGGGGACTCTCCTTTAAGGATGCCTCCTGTTATCTCTTCAAATTCTGCAAGATTGTTACAAATCTTCAAAAAACCGTTCATTTGCAAGACCTTTCTGTGAAAAATCTAATTAAACACCGACATCGCCTTTTGTACACCGTTTTTTATAATTTCGCCCACGGCATCTGCCGCCTTTATTGCTGTTGGAATAAGCGTTTCCACCTCGGTTTTGGTAAATTTGCCAAGCACATAATCCCCCAGGTCATAGTCGGGGTTTTCGGGACTTCCCACGCCTATTTTTATTCTTGGAAATTCATCAGTGGCAAGCTGGTATATTATGCTTTTCATTCCGTTGTGCCCGCCTGCACTGCCCTTCGGGCGGATACGCATCTTGCCCACCGGCAACGAAACATCGTCATATATTATTATTATTTGCGAATTGTCAACCTTATACCATTGTTTGAAATCTCTTACGGATTCTCCGCTTAAATTCATAAATGTCTGTGGCTTTATCAAGACCACCTTTTCGCCCTCAATGGTACCCTCGCCATAGAGCGCATTGAATTTTGCTTTCTTGATTTCAATTTTGTACTTTGCCGCAACCGCATCAATGGCTTCAAAACCCATATTGTGTCTTGTCCCCACATACTTTCGTCCCGGGTTGCCAAGCCCTGCAATTATATACATATTACATTCTCCGTTATTTAAATTACTGCGACTTAACCTTTGTCCAAAGCTCTGCACAGTACTTTTTAGTTTCTGCATCCTGATATCTGAAAAACTCGTCTTTTTTGCCGTTTTGTCTTGGAATATATGCTGAGTTTTCGGCATAGGTTGTGGTTTTGAGTTCCTCAAATACCGATTTTACAGGCGAAGTATATCCTACCATCTCGGAATTACGCAAAGCGTTTTCGGGATTTATCATAAAGTCAATAAACTTGTGAGCCAAATCTGCATTTTGCGAATCCTTCATAATAACCATACCGTCAATCCACACATTTGTTCCCATATCAGGTTCCAAAAAGCTGAGGTTCTGGTTCTCGGACATAATGTATGCTGCATCACCTGAATATACAATTGCCATGGACTTATTGCCGGAAATCATACTATCAATAACCTCGTCGCCTACATACACAGGATTCATTATTTCATTCTGCTCGACCAACCAATTGTATGCCTCGTCAAGCTGAGCCTTGTCATCAGTATTAAGTGAATAGCCAAGTGCCTTGAGTGCAATCATAAAGGAGTCGCGCTCTGAATCATACATATAGATATCCCCGGCATACTTGGGGTTGCGAAGCACTTCCCAGCCTGCTGCAAGGTCTTCCTCGCTGACCTTTGTATGGTCGTATAATATCCCCACCGAGCCCCAGAAGTAAGGCACCGAATGCTTATTCTCCTCGTCAAAGGGTTGCGAAAGCAATGTTTCAATAATCGCATCATAATTACTTAGCTTGCTTTTGTCAATTTCCTGCAGAAAGCCTTCCTTGGTAAGTCTTTCAATCATATAATCAGAGGGTACTATAATGTCATATTTTTCACCGCTCATAACCTTGGTATACATTGATTCATTTGAGTCAAAGGTTTCATAAACAACCTTGCACGCATATTCGTTTTCAAAATCCGAAATAAGTGCCGTATCAATATATTCACCTGCATTATATACTTTGAGTACGGTTTTTGCCTCACCGCATCCAAAAAGCATAAGTGCTGCCGCCACACATATTAAAACGCTGAATACTTTTTTCATTTTGATAAAACCCTCTTTCTTTTGAATTTTGGTATAACATTCACCACAATTACTGCTACGAATATAACCGATATAACTATGGTTGACAATGCGTTTATTGTGGGATTTGTCCTTTTTGTCATATTGTAAACAATCATTGAGATATTCATAACACCATTGCCGCTTACGAAGTATGATATTACAAAGTCATCAAATGACATTGTAAATGCCAGAAGCATCCCCGCCGTAATCCCCGGCTTTATCATGGGAACAATTACCTTTATAAGCGCCTGCCACGGTGTTGCACCCAGGTCCATTGCCGCATTGGCGATATTCACATCAAGGCTGCGTACTTTGGGGTAAACACTTGTGATTACATACGGAGTACAAAAGGAAATATGTGCAAGCAGCATGGTCAAATAACCTTTTTCAATCCTCATTGCCGAAAAAAGCAGCATCAACCCGATTGCCGTAACAATTTCGGGGTTCATAATGGGAATATTGTTTATATTTGTAACCCATTCCTTAAGGATTTTGCGGCTTTTTGACAAACCTATTGCAGTAATGGTACCCAGTACTGTCGAAATTGCGGTTGCAATCATCGCCACACTAACCGAAACCCATACCGCCGACATTATCTCGGAGTTGTTTATCAGTTGGGTGTACCATCTGAAAGAAAAACCCGTAAACTTGGTCAATGATTTTGACGAGTTAAAGGAAAATATCATTGTAACAAAAATTGGAGTATAGAAAAACGCAAAACACAAAAGAACATATAGTCCCTTTGAAAGTTTAGCCAGTCTCTTCATTTGTCAATCCCTCCTCAAATTGTTGTGTTAGTTTTCACCTGTATCAATCTTCTTCATCCACTTTATAGCAAGCAGTATTATTGCCGCAAGAACTATAGAAATTGCACTACCGAAGTTCCAATCGCCTACCGAAACAAACTGATTTTCAATCAGGTTGCCCATCAGAACATACTGCCCACCGCCCAACAGTTTTGGGATAACGAAGGTGGATATGGACAATAAAAATACCATGATTACACCATTTAATACACCAGGCACAGATAACTTGAATACAACCCTGAAAAATGTTTGAATCGGGTTTGCACCCAAGTCATAAGCTGCCTCCACATAAGATTTATCCATTTTGCTGAGTGAGGTATGTATTGGGATTATCATAAACGGCAAAAAGTCGCAAATTTGTCCTACCATAACGGCAAAATCGGTATACATCATCTTAAGCGGAGCAATCCCCAGCTTTGCAAAAAACGCATTAAGAAGTCCGTTGTCAGATAGTATGCTTATCCAGGCATAGGTGCGAAGCAGCATATTTATCCACATAGGCACCGTAACCAAAAGTATCAACACGCCTTGCGTACTTTCCTTAAACTGAGCAATTATATAAGCCAACGCATAACCAAGCACCAGGCATATTACAACTGTAACAATACCCAGCTTGATGGATTTTGCAAATACACTCAAATAAACGGGCTCAGTAAATCTTTTAAAGTTTTGCAGGGTGAACTGTATGTTCACCAGCGAGTTGCCACTGTTTGTAACAGCATATAAAAGCATCATAAAAAGCGGAATTACTATCATGATTGCAGACCATACAATATATGGTCTGACCAGGTTTTTAAAATATCTCACTATACCGCTCCTTTCTGCAGTTTCTTGTCAAAATTAAACCATCTTCCACATTACATGGATATCCTCAGGACCAAATATAAGGCCTACCTCCAGACCCACATCAAAGTAGTCGGTTGTATGTATCATATAACTTCTGATCTCCGTCCTGACCATAATCTCATAATGTACGCCCTTGAACACAACGCTTTCAACTGTGCCGACAATCTTTGCGTTTTCGGGCTTCACAATATCAATATCCTCAGGGCGAAGTACAACTTCAACGCCCTCGTTCTCTTTAAAGCCCTTGTCAACACATTCAAATTCAAAGCCATCAAATTCAACAAGGCAATCACGAAGCATAACCCCTTCGATTATATTGGATTCACCAATAAAGCTTGCAACAAAGCGATTTTCGGGCTCGTTATACACATCTGTCGGAGTGCCGATTTGCTGGATGTAGCCGTCGTTCATAACAACCACCGTATCCGACATAGAAAGAGCTTCCTCCTGGTCGTGAGTTACATAAATAAAAGTAATTCCAACCTCTTTTTGAATTTTTTTAAGTTCTGTCTGCATTTCCTTGCGGAGCTTTGCATCAAGTGCGCCCAACGGCTCGTCCAGAAGAAGGACCTTAGGCTCGTTTATAAGAGCACGAGCAATGGCAACACGCTGTTGCTGACCGCCCGAAAGGGACAAAACATCTCTCTTTTCAAAACCGCTGAGCCCAACAAGCTCTAACATTTTTTTAACCTTTTGAGCAACCACCGTCTTCTCGGTCTTTTTTATGTTAAGACCAAATGCAATATTTTCTGCCACATTAAGATGCGGGAAAAGTGCATACTTCTGAAAAACCGTATTGACCTCGCGCTTGTATGGCGGAAGGGTTGAAATCTCGATTCCGTCGAACAAAATCTCGCCCGTATCAGGCTCGTCAAAGCCGGCAATAATACGGAGTGTAGTGGTCTTTCCACAACCCGATGGGCCAAGGAGTGTCAAAAACTCATTTTCGTAAATTTTAAGGTTAATACCCTTTAAAACCTGCTGGTCATCAAAGGTCTTTGTCATATTTTTAAGTTCTATAATAGTATTCATAAGTTTCTCCAATCCCTTCCATCTTAAAAGATTGCAAAATACACAAGTGTATTATACATAATATTCGCTATTTAATCAAGTATTTTTGCAAAATTAGCCCATAAAACTTCTATCAGTGGCGGGATTTTCAGCACAGTTCCCCACGCCGCACATTAAAAATATACAATGTGCGACAAAACATTTGCGTTTAAAACACTTGACCGCAGACAAAAAATATTGTATTATATAGTATGTGGTAAACTATACTAATAATGGAAAGACCTAATTTAATATAACTCAACGGGAGGAAAAACCATGAGTGCAGAAATCAAAAATGAACGAGGCGTTATCAGCATATCAAATACCGTGATTGCAAATCTTGCCGGATACACCGCGACCCAATGCTACGGTGTTGTGGGTATGTGCTCAAAAACCGGTAAAGACGGTATTGCAAGCCTGTTAAAAAAGGAAAATATGGACAAGGGCATAAAGGTAAAAACCGATAACGGCATTATCGAAATCGCCCTTTATATTGTTGTTGAATATGGCCTTAATATTGAAACAATTGGCGAGACAATCCGCAGCAGCGTTAAATACAATGTAGAAAAAATTACAGGCATGGAAGTTGCAAGCGTGCGCGTCAATGTTGAAAGCATTCGTGTAGAGCATTAATCTTTTTTCTGAATGGAGATTCGCAGAATGAATAACATAGATAATTTAGTGCTGCAATTGATGATTAAATCTGCTGCGGCTAATCTTAAGAACAACCGCAAAGCGGTTGACGATTTGAATGTATTCCCCGTTCCTGATGGTGATACGGGGACAAATATGAGTCTTACTTTCAGCGGTGCGACAGATATGGTTTTTCAAGATGAATATACCCATGCAGGCAAGTTGCTTTCTGCTCTCGCCTCTGCTTCACTCCGCAACGCAAGGGGTAACTCGGGTGTTATCCTGTCGCAGATTATAAGAGGCTTCTCAAAAGCCCTTGAGGGCAAAGAACAACTTTCTGTTATGGATATCAAAGATGGTTTTGTTTCTGCCAAGGCGACTGCTTATCGTGCGGTTATGAAACCTACCGAGGGTACTATACTGACAGTAATCCGCGAAATGTCTGAGTTTGCAACCGAAAACTGCGACAATTATGAAAACTGCATGGAATTTTTATCAGCAATAGTGGATTCAGGAAACAAAAGCCTTGAAAATACCCCCAATCTTTTGCCGGCTCTTAAAAAAGCTGGCGTTGTGGATGCCGGTGGCAAAGGGCTTATGCTTTTGGTCGAGGGGGCTTGCCACGCACTTAAAACAGGCGAGGCTATCGCTCCGGTTGACAAGACCTCTACTGTTTCTGCAGTCAAGCTTAACTCCGGCGATGCTGATATAAAGTTCCTCTACTGCACGGAATTTATTATAAACAAGAAGGAAAATCGCAATATTTCACAGTTCCGCACCGCGATTTCAGACAAAGGTGATTGTATGCTGGTAATTGACGATGACGAAATCGTGAAGGTTCACATTCACACCAATCATCCCGGCTTTGTTCTTGAGCAAGCCGTTAAACTGGGCGAGCTTACCAACCTTAAAATTGACAACATGAAGTATCAGCATAACGAAAGAACAGATGAAGCACCTTCTGTTGATGAAGATTCTGCCCAAAACTCTGTTGCCCCAACAAAGAAATACGGTTTTGCGGTTGTTTCTGCAGGGGAAGGCTTGTCAGAGGTTTTCCGTTCCCTTGGTGCTGATGAAATTATCGAGGGCGGACAAACTATGAACCCAAGCACACAGGATTTGCTCTCCGCTGTTGAAAAAATACCTGCAGAAATTGTGTATATTCTGCCTAACAACAAAAATATAATCCTCGCTGCCGACCAGGTTGATGCACTTACCGAAAAAACCGTTTTGGTGGTACCCACAGTGAATATCCCCGAGGGGATTTCGGCAATGACCGCTTTTGACGAAGGTCAAAGCGAGGACGCAAACCTTGAAGCAATGAAAGAGTTTGCTTCGTATGTAAAATGCGGACAGGTAACCTTTGCCGCTCGTGATACCAATCTTGACGGTATGGAAATCAAAATGGGCGATTGCCTTGCTGTGTTTGGCAAAGAAATTTCGGCAGTTACTGCAACCCCTGAAGAATCCGTCCTTGCCCTTTGCGAAAAAATGGTGGATGATGAATCCGGTGTAATTACGCTTTATTATGGCGAAGATATCCCCGAAGAAACTGCAAACGGGCTTGGGGAAAAACTTGAAGGGAAGTACCCTGACCTTGATGTATCTGTTGTTTGCGGCAGCCAGCCGGTTTACTTTTACATCATTTCTGTTGAATAATTAATTTATTAAAATACATTTGGGTTGTAACGATGTGTCGCACCCTGTAGCCTGAGAGAAGTAGTCCGAAACCCGATTGCTTCATTCAGGCTAAATTTAAATGGTGGTTTTTATGAAACTCAAGGACAGTATCCAATATGTTAAAGGAATAGGTGAGGCAAGAGCCAAACTTTTTGCAAAGCTTGGTATTTTTTGTGTTGAAGACCTTCTTCTTCATCTGCCACGCAGTCTTGAAGACCGCAGTCAAGTGAAAACCATTGCCGACCTTATGGACGGTGAAACCGTTTGTGTTAAAGCCGCACTTGCGTCAGGGGTAAAGACCTATCGTGCCAGAAATCGTGTTACTGTTACTCAGGCTACCGTAAGCGATGGCGCCAATTTGATGAAAGTTACCTGGTTTAATTCGCCGTATATTGCAAACACACTTAAAACAGGCGGTGAATTTACCTTCTTTGGCAAAGCAATTTATCGCGGGCAATATTTTGAAATGATAAACCCTGTAACTGAAAGTGAATTTGGCAACAAAAAAACAGGGAAAATTCTCCCCATCTATCCTGCAACCCAAGGGCTGGGGCAAACCAATATTCGCGGTGCTGTTGAAACTGTTCTTGCTGCTCTTGACGAGATGCCTGCCGATATTCTTCCTGCAAGCACTGTTCAAGAAAACAATCTTATCCCGTTTTTTTCCGCACTCAAATCATTGCACGCCCCTGCCTCCTCTGCTGAATTTGAAGAGGGGCGCAAGCGCCTTGCTTTTGAAGAATTGCTGATTCTTCAGCTGGGAATCCTTTCCATAGGTAAAGAGAGACGCAACTACACAGCAACGCCTATACATAATGTCAAGTGCATAGCTGATTTTGCTAAGGACTTGCCCTTTTCTCTTACAAACGCTCAAAAACGGGTTATCAATGAAATTGCAGCCGACCTTACTAAAACAACGCCTATGAACAGGCTTGTTCAAGGGGATGTTGGTTCAGGAAAGACCATCGTTGCCGCAGCGGCAATGTATGCCGCTGTAAAATCAGGCTACCAGTCCTTGATGATGGCACCAACCGAAATTCTTGCTATGCAGCATTACAAGAATTTAAAAAAGCTTTTTGAACCACTTGGCTACGAAACCGTACTATTAAGCGGTGGAATGACGGCAGCAAATCGCCGCGAAGCGCTTTCCAAAATAAAATCAGGCGAGGCATCAATAATAGTCGGAACACACGCGCTTATCTCTGCCGGTGTTGAATATAAAAATCCCGCCTTGGTTATAACCGATGAGCAACACCGATTTGGTGTTAAGCAACGGACCTTACTTACCGAAAAAGGGTTTGGAGCACATACACTGGTTATGACTGCCACCCCCATTCCCCGAACACTTTCACTTATTCTTTATGGAGACCTTGATGTGTCGGTAATTGATGAGCTGCCTCCAGGTAGAAAGCCCATCGAAACCTATGGTATGAATGAAAAATCAAGGAAAAAAGCCTTTGATTTTATTGCAAAAAACATTGACGAGGGAAGGCAAGCCTATATAATATGCCCACTCATTGAGGAGTCCGAGGCACTTGTCGCCAAGTCCGCAGTTGAGTATGCAGATAAACTCAAAACTTCCGTATTCAGCAAATACTCGGTAGAAGTTCTGCACGGAAGAATAAAGCCAACCGAACGAAATGAAATTATGAAAAGGTTTGCCGATGGCGAGATTGATATTCTGGTGTCAACCACCGTTGTTGAGGTCGGTGTTGATGTGCCAAATGCAACTGTTATGCTGATTGAAAATGCAGAAAGATTTGGGCTTTCGCAGCTGCACCAATTAAGGGGAAGAATTGGCAGAGGGCAGCACGATTCATATTGCCTTATGTTTTCAGACGGAGGCAAAATCGCTGAAGAACGCATAAAAATTATGTGCGAAACCAATGATGGTTTTAAAATTTCTGAAAAAGACCTGGAACTTCGTGGGCCTGGCGAGTTTTTTGGTATTCGCCAACATGGGTTGCCGGAATTAAAGGTTGCCAATTTGGCAACAGATATGCTTATGCTTTCACAGGCGAAAAAAGCTGCCGAAAAAATCCTTTCACTGGACCCCGAACTTAAAAATCCCGAAAATCAACCCTTAAAAGAAAAAATCCATTCACGCTTTTTGGAAGTGAGCGAAAACGGAATACTTAATTAAAATTTATAAAGCCTCTGATTCGGCAGAAAGTAAGCTGCTGCATCAAGCTGTTGAAATAGTTTAAGGCGGATTGAATGCCATAATCGAGGATTGTGTTGCCAAGCTGATGGACAGACAAGCCTACGCAGGCAGCGTTGCCACCTTTGACAGGCTGGTTCGCACCTGTCTGACAGCAGGTATACCCTTTGTGGATGTTATAAAAATGGCAACTTAAGTGCCGGCAAGAATTGTCGGTTGTGATGACCACAAGGGTAAAATCTCGGTTGGAATAGATGCAGATATCGTTATTTTTGACAAAAATATAAGTATGAAAAATGTATTCATCAAGGGCTTTGATGTGCTTGGAAAATAATTTTTGTAAACCTGTTATATTAAGTGAAATAAAAACTCCGCCAACCCCCTTTGGGGTTGACGGAGTTTTTGTTATATCCAATAAATCAAAGAGGTGCGAAAATCCATCGCACCTCTTTGATTTATTGTTAAAATACTTGTTTTGAGCTTATTTAAAGTAGCGGTTGAGAAGTCCCTCGAATGCCTTGCCGTGCCGAGCTTCGTCGCGTTCCATTTCGTGCACGGTATCATGGATTGCATCAAGGTTTGCAGCCTTTGCTCTTTTTGCCAGGTCAAACTTGCCTGCTGTTGCACCATTTTCTGCATCAACTCTCATTTCAAGGTTCTTCTTTGTTGAGTCTGTTACAACTTCACCAAGAAGTTCTGCAAACTTTGCAGCATGCTCGGCTTCTTCGTAGGCTGCTTTTTCCCAATAAAGACCTATTTCGGGATAACCCTCACGGTGAGCAACTCTTGCCATTGCAAGATACATACCAACCTCGCAACACTCGCCCTCGAAGTTTGCTCTGAGATCCATAATGATATCCTCGCTAACGCCCTTTGCTACGCCAACAACATGTTCTGCCGCCCAGCTTCTTTCGCCTGACTGTTCTGCAAACTTTTCAGCAGGAACGCCACACTGTGGGCATTTTTCGGGTGCTGAATCTCCCTCGTGAACATAACCGCATACTGAACATACAAATTTTTTCATAATTTTTCCCCCTAAATTTTGTTTTTACATTTTGCGCATTTTCCAAAAAATATGGTTGAATGCTTATAGATTTCGCCATTAAATAGCTTTGCTGCCCATAAGTTCAGCTCGTTGAGAGGTTCTGCTTCGATATCATCAATGGCACCGCAATCGGTACACATAACATGATAATGAGGAGAAGAGTTGCCATCAAAATGTTCTGTACCCGTACCGAGCCCCAGCTTGACTATCATATGTTCATCGGACAGCTTTGCAAGATTTCGATAAACCGTGCCAAGGCTTATATTTGGAATTTGCTTTCGCACTTCTTCATAAACCCAGTCCGCAGTAGGGTGAACTTTTGTATTTTGAAGCACCCCAAGAATAGCCTCTCTTTGTTTGCTTCTTTTTGATGTGTTCATAACAAAACCTCATTAATTTATTTGCCTTGTGGCTTGATTATAATATAATAATGATAATCATTACTATTATTATATCAGGAATTTTATATTTGTCAATAGTTTTTATAAATTTTTTCAAAAAATTTAAATGTTGCAAAGGTGCTTATAAGGCAGCCCCGCAACATTTAAAAAGCACAATATTTTTGATGTATTTTTACATAAATCCAATCAGGCTTAGTGCCATAACCGCCATTCCCGTAACCAGACCATAAACCGCCAGATGCGTATTGTTGTCTGCCTGTGCCGCGGGCAAAAGCTCATCTACCGAGATAAAGACCATTACCCCTGCAACCACCGCAAAAACAACCGCAGTCAGCTCATCGCTGATAAAGGGCATAAGCAATAAATAGCCTATAATTGCACCGATTGGTTCTGCCATACCTGATGCAAATGAATACCAGAAGCCTTTGGCTTTGCTTCCTGTTGCATAATAAACAGGATCCGCCACCGCAATTCTCTCGGGTATGTTGTGTATTGCTATTGCCACCACTATAGGGATTGCCATAACAGGGGATTGAAGCGCCGAAACAAATGTTGCCATCCCCTCGGGGAAGTTGTGAACGCCAAGTGCCAGTGCTGTTACCAATCCTGTACGCATAAGCCTGTTGTTTTTTATGGTTTTGCTTTCGTTTTGCGGAAGTGTGGGTTCGGGGATTAACCTGTCAATCATCGCCGCAAGAAGTATTCCCCCAAAAAATCCTATAACCGCATACGAGGTGCCCAGCTTGCCGCCAAAGGCTGCCCCCAAACTGTTCACCGCCTTTGCCATCAGTTCCATAAACGACACATAAAGCATCACGCCTGCAGATACGCCTAGCGTAAATGCCAAAAACTTTTTGTTTGTCTTTTTAGAAAAAAACGCAATAACACCACCTACACTTGTGGATAAACCGGCAAGTGCAGTCAGCATTATTGCGATAAATACATTATTCATCCTCAACCAACCTTTCTGTATAAATATGCTATTAACATAATATACACCAGATTGGAATTGGTGTCATTGAGAGTTTTGGTCAATTAATCAATACAACCATCCAAAATTCTTATAATTTTTCTGGGACATTTTTCGGCACACACTCCGCAGCCCACACACTTTGAATAGTCTATAACAGCACAGTTGTCCACAACAGATATTGCCTGTGCCTCACAATTTTTTGCACAAATTCCGCAGCCTATGCAACCAACAGTGCAAGCAAAGCGGGTATCCTTGCCCTTGTCCTTTGATGAGCAAGCCACCACATCCTTTGCCGAATAGGGAATCCTTTTGATTATCTGTCTGGGACATTCTGCCATACAAGCACCACAATTTGTACATTTTTCGCGGTCTACCACTGCTACTCCCTTTTGAATTGATAATGCACCAAACTTACATTTTGCAACACAAGAGCCAAAGCCAAGGCAACCAAAGGAGCATTCCTTCATTCCTCCGCCAAGACGGTTTGCTACATGACAATCTATGCTCTCATTGTTTTCAAACCTGTTCTTTGCAGCCTCGCTTGAGCCAGAACACATTACAAAAGCGGTCATCTTTTCTGTTTTTTGTGCCTTTACGCCCATAATATCGGCAATTTTGCCTGCTGCAGTATCGCCGCCCACAGGGCAACAATTAACCGGTGCTTCGCCTTTGACAATTGCTTCTGCCGCAGCAGCGCAGCCTGCAAAGCCACAACCACCGCAATTTGCACCCGGCAAACATTCCTCAACCAGAGGAATTCTTTCGTCTTTTTCAACTGCAAATATTTTAGCCGCAACAGCAAGCAAGGCACCAAAAATAAGTCCCATACCGCCGATTGCCAAAATCGGTAATAAAATTTCCACTGTAATTCCTCCTTAAAAGCTAAGTCCTGAAAAGCCCATAAATGCAATAGATAAAAGCCCTGCCGTAATCAAAGTTATTGGCATACCCTTAAGAAATCCGGGGATATCCGCGTTTTCAAGGCGTTCTCTTACTCCGGCAAAAAGTACAATTGCAAGAGTAAACCCAAGCCCCGCTGTGGCGCCATAAACCACCGACTTGATAAAGCTGAACTGTGCGCCACCGAACTTGGTTATGTTTTGAATTGCCACGCCAAGCACCGCGCAGTTGGTTGTAATGAGCGGAAGATAAATTCCAAGGGAATTATAAAGTGCGGGAACCGATTTTTGCAAAAACATCTCAACAAACTGAACCAACACCGCTATAACCAAAATAAAGGCAATGGTTTGCAAATATTCAATATTGAACAAAATCAAAAGCTGCTGCACCGCCCAGGTGATTGCTGACGCACACGCCATAACAAAAACCACCGCAAGTCCCATGCCAACCGCAGTTTCTACCTTTTTGGAAACGCCAAGGAACGGGCAGATGCCAAGAAACTGTACCAAAACAAAGTTCTGTATAAAAATTGCACCGATACTGATAATAAGTAAATCTTTAATCAACTTTGTCTGCCCCCTTCCCCCGTTTTGATGAGATAATGTTTATTACCATAACTATAAGGCCCAAAGTTATAAAAGCTCCGGGTGGCAAAATCATAATTGTCATGGGGCTGAAGCTCTTGCCAAAGAGAGATATTCCAAAGAATGTGCCTGCACCCACAATTTCTCTGACCGAGCCGATTATTGTAAGAGCGGCGGTAAAACCAATGCCCATACCAAACCCGTCAACCGCTGATTTGAGGGGGCTGTTTTTTGAAGCAAATGCCTCTGCTCTGCCCAAAATTATACAGTTTACAACTATCAATGGAATATAGATACCAAGGGACTGGGAAACCGACTGGGCGTATGCCTTGAGTATCATCTCGATAACAGTAACAAAGCTTGCAATCACAACCACATACGCTGCAATTCTTACTTTGTCGGGAATAAAATTGCGAAGCAGCGATATGAATATGTTAGAAAAAACCAACACTACCATAGTGGAAAGTCCCATTCCCACCGCATTAAAAGCGCTTGTTGTAACCGCCAAGGTCGGACACATACCCAAGAACAAAACAAATGTGGGGTTTTCCTTGATAATACCATTCAGAAATGTTTTATTCATTATTTTGCCACCCCGCCTTCTGATATCTGTTCCTTTGTTTCCTTCTTGATTTTTTCCAATTTTTTAGCCGTTTCTTCTGTAATAGTACTATTGTTTTTCACCTTGGCGGTTTCAAGGGCTGCGTTCACGCAATTTGTAACCGCTTTTGAGGTGATGGTAGCACTTGCAATCGCCGATATTTCGTCGCTTCGGGCATCACCTTTTACAACACTTAGTTCTTTGTTTGCACCAATAAACTGGTCAATGAACTGAGGTTTTGAGGCGTTTGCACCAAGACCTGCCGTTTCGGCTGCTTCCATAATTTTAACTCTTGTAACCTTCATATCCTTGTCTATGCCAACCATGGTCCTGATATCACCGCCATAACCCTCGTGAGAGGTTACTGTTACAACATAGCCGCAAACTTTTCCGCCTTCTTTGTCAAAGCCTGCACTTACCTTATTGATTGTAACACCTAAACGGTCAATGGTTGGGATTTCTCCCGTAACAAAGGTTTTTGCATCCGGCAAAACCTCTTGTTGAAGGCTGATCTCAAGCGCTTCATTGTTTTTTGCAATTATAGGGGTGGTAATCTTGTTTACCGCTGCAAGACAAAGTGCCGCTGCCGCAGTAATTATAAAAAGCTTTAAAGATACCGAAAGTACTTCTTTATTAAGCATCTGCACCTGCCCCCTTTTTTGTTCTTGATGCACCAAAACGCCTGGGTGCTGTGTATTTGTTAATCAGTGGGGTTGCAACATTCATAATCAAAATGGAATATGATACTCCTTCAGGATATCCGCCCCAATGCCTGATGATTGAGGTAAGCAGGCCACAGCCTATACCAAATACAATCTGGCCTTTTGGGGTGTATGGTGTTGTAACATAATCGGTTGCCATAAAAAATGCGCCCAGCACAAGTCCACCCGAAAGCAGGTGGTAAAGTGTATCACCCGTGAACATTCCATCTTTTCCCCCAAACACAAATGTAAAGACTGCTACCGTCAAAAGATAGCTTGCGGGAATTTTTAAATCAATCACTCGTCTTGCCAAAAGGTAAATCGCACCGATAAGCAGTGCCAGGGTGGAAACTTCGCCTATGCAACCACCAATATTTCCAAAAAACATATCCATATATCCGGGGAGCTCGCCGCCATTTTTTATAAGGGCAAGGGGCGTCGCCGAAGAAACAGCGTCCACGGAGCCTAAAGCCGCGGTGTTGCTAAACGGAGCTACCCAGGTTGTCATAGGTTGAGCCCACGATGTAAGCAAAAATGCCCGCGCTGCGAGAGCGGGATTCATAAAGTTGTGTCCGATGCCTCCAAAAAACTGTTTTACAACAACTATTGCAAAAAGAGCCCCGATAATGGTCATCCAAAACGGCATTGTAACCGGCAGATTAAGTGCAAGCAAAAGTCCCGTTACCACTGCACTGAAATCGCCTATGGTTGACGGTTTTTTTAATATGCGGCACCAAAGCCATTCAAATAATACACAAGCCGCAACCGAAACCGCTGACAGAATTGCCGCACGATAACCAAAAATCATCACACCTGCGATAAGCGTTGGTATAAGTGCGATAATCACATCCAGCATTATCCCTGTTGTCTGGGTGCCCTGCCTGATATGAGGGGACTCGGTAACAACAAGTTTTTCTTTCAAATTCTCAAATGCCATTATTTTTTCGCCTCCCTGAGTTTCATCTTGCCTGTGCGTATATACTGCAATGGGTTTTGTTCTGCCGGACAAACATATGAGCATGAGCCACACTGGATACAATCCATAATTCCCAACTTGTCAAGTTTTTCTGTGTCATTCATCACAACCGCTTCCTTTATTGCGTTGGGAAGAAGATTCATCGGGCAACCCGATACACACTTGCCACAGCTCAGACAATTTTGGGTAGCTCTGTCAGGAACCATATCTTCGCTGAAAGCGAGCATTCCTGATGAGCCTTTGATAACAGGAACATCAAGGCTACTCATTGCCGCACCCATCATAGGTCCGCCCATAATCAGTTTTGAAGTCGGCTTTTTAAAACCGCCACATACCTTTGCAATGTATTCAAAACTTGTACCTATTGGAACTCTGAGGTTTTGCGGTTCAGCTATTCCGTCTCCGCTGATGGTAAGAATTCGTTTAGTCAGCGGCAAGCCACCGAGCACCGCTCTGGCAATAGCCGCACAGGAGTCAATGTTGTTTACCACCGCTCCCACATCCATAGGCAGCTTGCCTGACGGCACACTTCTGCCCGTAACTGCTTTGATAAGATGTTTTTCTGAGCCTTGCGGATACTTGGTTTTGACCTCAACCACCTTAATTTCCACATCTTTTTCAAGGGCTGCCCTCTGTTTCATAACTTTGATTGCATCGGGTTTGTTTGTTTCGATAGCTATGTAACCCGTCTTAAGTCCAAACACCTTCATAGTCAGCTTAAGTCCGTTTATTATATCATCGGGAGTTTCAATCATAGCACGATGGTCAGATGTGAGGTATGGCTCGCACTCGGCACCGTTGATAATAACATAATCTATCTTTTTGTCCGCAGGCGGGCTGAGTTTTACATGTGTTGGAAACGCCGCTCCGCCCATACCAACAATACCCGCTTCGCGGATACTTTCGATTATTTCTTTTGGGGAAACATTGTCCATAGAATACTTTTTCATATCCCGGCACAATTCGTCAAGTCCATCGTTTTCGACAACAATTGACAAAACTTTTGTACCAAGGGGATGAAGCCTTGGCTCGATAGCACTTACCGTACCGGAAACTGAGGAATGAATGTTTGCCGACACAAATCCCTGTGCTTCGGCAATTTTTTGTCCTGCCAGAACTCTGTCGCCCACTTCAACACAGGGAACAGCCGGAGCTCCTATATGCTGTTGAAGGGGAAAAACCAATGTTTCGGGAGCCGAAATGTCAATTATCGCTTTTTTTTCTGTACTGCCTTTCATACATTTGGGATGTATACCGCCACTGAAGGTAAAAACCTCCTGCTTGCCTACTGCCCTCCTGAGCCAATTAAGGTCTAATTTGTTCATTTTATGTCACCGCCTTATTTATTCCTTTTTTTCAGAACTTCCCTCAAATCCTTGCCAACCGTCTGCATCAGCTGATAATCCCCCACAAACCTTGAGGTTATACGCTGACTGTATTGGTTTGAAAGCTCCTCAAATCCAAGATTAGAGGATATAACCGTGCTTTTACCCGATATTATTCTTGAGTTTATTATATCAAAAAGCGCTGCTGATGTAAACTGTGTAGTAAACTCAGTGCCAAGGTCATCGATAATCAAAAGGTCTACATCATATATGTATTTTACAAGTTCCTGATTATCCTCATCGCCCTTGGAGAACTTTGCGCCTTCATAGATTTCAAACAATTTAAATGCCGTCTGGTAATAAACAGTCTTGCCGCGTTCCAATGCCCGATTGCCGATGCAGCTTGTTATATAGGTCTTGCCTGTACCTGCATTGCCCATTATAAGAAAATTATCGTGGGTCTGGTCAAAGGTTTCGGCAAAACTAAGTGCTCTTTCGCACAGCTTTTGCATAACCTTCAAAGTTGTAGCCGTATTCTCGCCCTGATTTGAAAACAGTGAAAAATCAAATTGTTCAAAGGTCTGTCCTCGCATATGCTCGGTCAGGTTGGAGTTCTCGCCAATATGCTTTACAATCAGGTTTTTAAGACAAGAACATCTTAGTCCCTCAACAAAACCTGTATCCCGACAGATCTTGCAGGTGTATATATCATCAAGATAGTCCTCACTGAACCCGTTCTTCTTCAATAAATCAGCCTTCGCCTGTTGCAGACCTTGTATTGCCTTTTTTATATCTTCAAAGTCCTCGCCGCGATTCAAAACACAACCAAGAAGTCGTGTACCCTGTTTCATCAAGTTTGATTCTATATCCACTATCTCGGGAGCTTTTATTTGCACCTCGCTATGACGGATATCCTGTTTTTCCTTGTTCTTTTGCCGAATTTTTTCAAGTTCCTTGTTCGCAAGGATGTGTGCTGACTCCATATTTTCACCAAGCCTTTCTACTCTGCCAGCATATCATTCAGGATTTGCTCGGCAAAGTTTGAATAATCGGGTTTGTTTGTGTCTGTATAATTGTTGAGCTTGCCCTTCTTTGCATTTGTTTTTACCTTGACAGGCGCCGACTTCAGCTTAAACAATTCTTCTTTTTCTCGAACTTCGTCCACGGTTTTTAATCCATCCTCGGCCCAACTCATAAGTATTTTATTCATATATGCCCAACTGAGCTTGCCTGTTGCCGCTGCCGTGCGGTCATACGCCTCTTCCACCAGCTCGACAGGAATGTTTTTTTCATAAGTCCACAGATTTATATATTTCTTCTCTGTCTGACTGAGTGCTCTGTCATATATACCCAAAACTCCTCTGATTTTACCCTCGTTGGAGAGCTTTAACTCAATTTCTTTTATATATTCCTCGGCACTTTCGTATGTATTGATACCTTTGTCTGTCCAGTCAATGGCGACGGTTTCCAGATACCGTTTGCCTGTTTTTCCCACGCTTGCGGCATATCTGAGAAGCATTATAACCACCTCGACGGGAAGTCCAAGCCAATCCACAAAGGAATAAAGCAGTTCATAATCTGACGGGCTGAGGATTTTTTCCAAAATCCGTTCTGCCTCGCGGAACATATAATCAACTTCTTTGTTGACCGCAGCTACCGCATCTATCTCTGCCGCCTCATAGGAAGGTCTTGCCCGCAAGCCGGCTTTTGAATCTTTCGTTGCGGCTTTCTCGTTTGATTTTTTTGATATCTGTCCTGCCCCCTCAAAGGTATAACCCCTGCCCTTTTTACAAACAACCTCTGCCGTAATCCAGAAGTCCAAGGCATTCTCCACCATATCTTTGTCTTTGTCCATCTTCTTGGCGATTTCGGAGATAGTCAGGGTTTTTTGGTCTTTCTCCCAAATATATAACATATATAGGTAGATTTGCAAATATTCGGCTTTTGCAAATCTGCCCCATTTTTCCATAAATTCAAATTCAATTTCAAACTTGTTTTGCATTTCTTTTTCCCTAGTTTCTGGTATATTTCCCCCGTTGGGTTAATGTTTGATGGTTATGTTGGTGAGCGCCGCGTACTCAGGTGTACGCAAGCGAGGATAAGCGGGCGAGACGGGGTGCTTCCTCCCACCGCCTTTCTCATTTAAGTAGGTGGCAAAAAGCGTCCTTAGCTTGCTTGTTTGACGAGCGCCGCGTACTCAGGTGTACGCAAGCGAGGATAAGCGGGCGAGATGGGGTGCTTTTTGCCCCTACTTACCCACACAGAAGTTTGCAAATACCTTCTCTATTATCTCATCCTGAACTGTTTCACCCGTTACTTCGCCGAGGGCGGAGATTAGGTCTTCGAGGTCGACATAGAGCATATCGGTCGGGACTTTTGCTTTTATGCCTGATTTCATATTTTGTGCAACCTGGTAGGCTTTGATGAGGGCATCTTTTTGCCTGGTGTTGGAGATGAACACATCATCCTTGTTGATTCCCCCCGCCATAAATTTATCACAAATTTTATCTTCAAGAATGTTTATTCCTATGTTTTCGCCCGTATGCGGGGTTGCTGTCAGCACAATATCTGCCTCGCTTATCCCCAGTTTTTTTGCATAAGGGGTCTTTTCGCATTCTGCATTCTTGTCCGTCTTATTTAATATAACTATTACGGTTTTATCTTTTGTATACTCAAAAATTTTCAAATCCTCATCGGATATTTCTTGTGAGGCATCCAGAACAAACAGACAAAGCTGTGCCTCGCTGATATTTTCTTTTGCCTTTTCAATTCCTATTTTTTCCACAGAATTTTCACTTTCTCTTATTCCTGCGGTGTCGATTAACCTGAGGGCAATGCCCTTGATTGTAACATATTCTTCAATGGTATCACGCGTTGTTCCTGGAATGTCGGTAACAATCGCCCGTTCACTGCGGCTGAGTGCATTAAGAAGCGACGACTTGCCCACATTGGGCCTGCCTGCAATAACAGTTTGTATGCCATCACGCATAATCTTGCCTTTTTTGAATCCCTGCAGCATAACTTCTATCTCGGCTGAAATTTTGTCGATTTTGGAAATCAGTTCGTCATCTGACATTTCATCTATCTCATCGGGATAATCAGCTATGGCTGACAGGTTTGCCGCAAACTCAACCGCCTGGTTGCGGATTTCGTTTACCTTTTGCGACAGTTTTCCCGACAGGGTTTTAACCGCATTGTCGTGACCAAGCTCAGAATTGGAATGGATAAGGTCAATGGTCGCCTCGGCTTTTAAAAGGTCTGTTTTGCCGTTTACGAATGCTCTGCGGGTAAATTCCCCTGCCTCGGCTTGCCTTACGCCACATTTAAATATTTCCTCCATGACAGCTTCTGCCACCAGATATCCACCATGACAGTTGATTTCTGCAACGGTTTCACCGGTATAGGAATGCGGGGCACGCATAACAGCAACCAAAGCCTCGTCGATAAGGCTTCCGTCAGACGCTCTTTTTATGTCCGACAAAACTAATTTGTGGCTCTCTATGCCAGATATAGTCCTCCCATTCTTTGGAAAGACTATACTTTTTATACATTCTTCGGTATTCTCTCCGCTTATTCTGATTATGGCAATTCCGCCCACCCCTATAGGGGTAGCAATGGCGGCTATTGTGTCAAACTCTTTCATTTGCCGAATACTCAGCCTTTCTTGATATTTGAAATGATTTCCTTAACCGCGCTTTCAAGCTCGTTGTCGGTCTGTATGTCAGCACTTATCTTTTTTACATTATGAAGAGCTGTTGTGTGGTCGCGTCCACCAAACATCTCACCGATTTTGGGGAATGACGGGTCGTCAAGCAATTCGCGACATATGTACATGCCAACCTGTCTTGGCAACGCCACATCCTTGGAACGCTTTTTGGAAACAAGGGAACCCTTTGACAACCGGTAGTATTTTTCAACTTCATCGATAATCAGCTTTGCCGTAATCGCACGCGTTGGCTGCGCCGCAAGAATATCCCGAAGTGCTGCGGTTGCAAGTTCCATAGAGATTTCGTTGGTGCGCTTTATTCCCGCATAAACCAAAATCCTTTTAACCGCACCTTCAAGGTCACGGACATTGGACTTAACACTGTCAGCAATAAATTCAACAATTTCCTCGTCAACGGTAAGGTATTCACCCTGTATTTTGTTTTTGAGGATTGCCATTCTGGTTTCGTAATCGGGTGGCTGAACATCAGCAAGTAAGCCGCTGTTGAACCTTGTCTTCAAACGGTCTTCCAGTTGAGGAATTTCGGACGGGAGCCGGTCGCAGGTCAGAACTATCTGCTTGTCCTTTTCAAAAAGGGCATTGAATGTGTGAAAAAACTCCTCCTGTGCAAGTTCTTTATTGGCAAAAAACTGTACATCATCAATCAACAGAAGGTCTACCTTCCTATATTTATTACGAAACGCCTGGTTGGTTTTTTCGCGAATGGCTGTTACCAGCTCGTATGTAAACTTTTCGCTTGTGGTATAAAGCACCTTCTTTTTGGGGTAGTTCTCGCGGTAATAGTTGCCGATTGCCTGCATAAGATGAGTTTTGCCAAGACCACTTCCCCCATACAAAAAGAGGGGGTTGTAGGTTTTTGCAGGGCGTTCTGCAACAGCAAGAGCTGCAACATACGCCAAATTGTTGTTGTTGCCCACAACAAATGACGAGAAAGTGTACTTGGAGTTGAGCGTGTTTTCAACCGTAATCGGGTCGATTATTTCGGTCGAATCCTCGTCATCAACAATAACCTCTATATCGAACTTGCGTGAAGCACCCGCCTCGACACAACTTTCGATAAGAGAGAAATATTTTGTCATTATCATATTTTTATTAACAGAAAAAGGTACTTTCAGAGTTATTTTGTCTTCATCAATGCCCTCGGGGCTGATTGGTTTTATCCAAGAATCATAAGAAACCGCCGATATTTCTTTTGCCAGTTCCTCTGACACCTTTTTCCAAATTCGCTTTAATTCTTCCAACCTTAAAGCTCCTTTCAAATTAGTACTGCTTGAAAAAAATCAATATATAATATATAATAACAGACTTTTTTTCTTTTTTCAACAATAAAAACGCCCAAAAACTCTGCTGAAATTTTTCCAAAACGCTTTAAAACACAAAATATTGTCTTTTTGTATGTTTGCTATTACAACATATTCTGTTTTTTTGTCTGAAAAAATTTTTAAAAATTTTTAACCGTATAAAGTATTGACAATATTGGTTTATTGTGTTAAAATAGGTAATGCTGTTTTGAAAAATTAGTATTAAATTTAAATATTTATACCTTTAGATTAATTTGGGTTTGGAGGGGATTTTAATGCTTTGAAGATTTCAGCCTAAGAAAAGACATAGAGCCAAAGAGCACGGCTTTAGAAAAAGAATGTCAACAAGAAACGGTCGTAAGGTATTAGCCAGAAGAAGACTTAAAGGCAGAAAGAAATTGTCAGCCTAAAGACGCCTTTGTGCGTCTTTTTGACTATTCGGGCAAATTTTTTAACGGTGTCTGGAGGATATTTGCTTTATCAATTCACACATTATTACTTTTGATAAAGGGGTTGTAAATATGCAAAAATCTCAACGCAAAGCGGCAACGCTTACGCTGAACTCACAGTTCAGAAGACTTTACAAATCCGAAATATCCTGTGCACGCCCCACCCTTGTTCTTTATGCAAAGCAAAACGATGTCGGGTTTAACCGCATTGGCATAACCGTCAGCAAAAAGATTGGCAAGGCTCATATTCGCAATCGTGCAAAACGCAGGTTGCGTGAGGTTTTTCGACTCTTTGCGCCACGCCTTGCAAACAGTTTTGATTTTGTTATTGTTTCAAGAGGGCGTACGCCCGCAGCACCTTTTGAAAGTCTTTTGCAAGACTTTGAATTTGCCGCAAAAAATTTGAAGGTGCTTAAAGATGAATAGTCTTATTTCAAAAATTCTTATTGGTCTTGTAAACATTTATCGCAGATTTATATCGCCGCTCACTCCACCAAGTTGCAGGTTTTATCCCACTTGTTCAAAGTATGCGATTCTTGCCATAAAAAAATACGGGCCATTCAAAGGTACACTTAAGGCATTATGGCGGATTATCCGTTGCAATCCCTTTTCAAAGGGCGGCGTGGATTTTCCGTAATTTGTATTTTTGTACCAAATTACTATAAGATAACTGGAGGATATTATCGTGACTTATATTATGATTGCCCTTGGTTGGATTTTGGACCTGTTTTACAGAATTATCGGCAACTATGGATTTGCGATTATATTATTTACCGTATTTATCAAGCTGTGCCTATTTCCGCTTGATATAAAACAAAAAAAGTCAATGGCAAAAACGCAGAAAATTCAGCCGCTTTTGATGGAAGTCCAGAAAAAGTATGCCAACGACAAAGAAAAACAAAGTCAGGAAACAATGAAGCTTTATCAAAAGTACGGCATCAATCCAATGAGCGGTTGTTTGCCGATGCTTATTCAGCTTCCTATTATATTTGCCCTTTATTGGGTGGTAAGAAAGCCGATTGCCTATATGATGGGCGTTAACGCATCCGAAATCTGGCGTATTGCCGAAGCTTTTAACGCATGGGCAGCAGCCAATGGCGATGCTCTGCCTGAGGCACTTAAAGGGATTATCCCCGTTACCTATCAAAAGGGTATGGGCAACGCAAATACCTTTGGCAACTATGAAATCCAGATTGCACAGCTTCTTTTCAAACATCCCGAAATTTTGCAGCACTCTGCAATTTCAAGTTGGGATGAGGTTTTGAAGCCAATCAATTTCTCTTTCTTTGGGATGGACCTTTCTGCCGTGCCTGATATGAAAGCATTTTTTGGTATGTTTATCGGCAGATTCTCGGCCATAACCACAGAGGTTGCATCACTTTGGCTGATTCCTTTGTTTGCAGGGATTAGTTCTTTGGTGTCAAGCAAGATTGCGGCACCTGCCCAAAAAAAGGATAAAAAGGCTATCCTCTCGGAAGAAGAGAAGGCATTGGAAAAGTCCTCGGCTACAAACGACACTATGAAATCCATGACAACCATTATGCCTATTTTCTCGGCTTGGTTTGCGTTTACCCTGCCCGCAGCTGTAGGTCTTTATTGGATAATAAGCAATATTATACAGATACTTCAGCACAAATTTGTTACAAAGTATTTTTCCGACGGAATAAGTCAGGAGGATATAGAAGGAGAGATTGAAAATGTTAAAAGTAGAAAAAACCGCAAAAAGCGTAAATGAAGCCGTTGAGCTTGCTGCCGCTGAACTTGGTGTTTCGGCAGACCAGGTTTCTTATAAGGTTACACGCGAAATAGGCAAGGGACTTATGAAGTTTTTGGTAGGTTCAGAGGTTGACATTGTTGCCTGGAAAACTGCCGATGAGAAGTCCGAACAAAAGCCTGTTGCAAAAAAGACAGTTAAAGATCCTAAGGAATCAAAACCGGCTAAAGATGCCGCAGCCGTAAAACCGGCAAAGCCTGAGGTTGACGACACTTTTGTAATTCCCAAGTCAGCAGTTGACGATGCAAAGTTCTTTGTTTCTGAAATTTTGTCTAAAATCGGTCTTACCTTTGACCTTCACATCAAGCTTGACAAGAATGTTATCAATATCGACATTTCAGGCGAAAAGATGGGCCTTTTGATAGGTAAACGCGGCGACACAATCGATGCTGTGCAGATGCTTACCGTACTTTATGTAAACAGAAACAAGAATATGCCTTATGTAAAGGTAAACCTTGACACCGAGAATTATCGCAGCAAGAGAGAAGCAACTTTGGTAAGACTTGCTCACGGTCTTGAAAGAAGCGTACTCAAGGACAAGAAGTCTGTAACACTTGAGCCAATGACCGCTAACGAAAGAAGAATTATACATTCAGCACTCCAGAATAATCCAAAAATCAAGACATTCAGCATAGGTGAAGAGCCTAACCGCAGAATGGTTGTTTCTTACAATAACCCCGAAGAAAACTAATATTTTTATCAACTTTAGCCACGGATGGACTATGGTCTGTCTGTGGCTATATCATTTTAACAGTTTTTCAGCAGTTTTGAAGTTAATATTTGTTGCATATTTTTTGAATATTTATGCAAAAACTATTGACTTTTTTGCATAAATATAGTTTAATATTAAGTATATTTTGAATATTTATACACGCAATTTGTAAAAACTGTAACTATATTTAAACAAAAGGAGCTTTGCTATGGCTAAAACAAAAGTATTCATTGACGGAAGTGTGGGGACAACAGGTCTTAGAATACACGAAAGACTTTCTTCACGCACCGATATCCAACTTATATCAATTGATGAAACCAAACGCAAGGAGCTTTCTTTCAGAAAGGAAGCCATTGAAAGTGCAGATGTAGCTTTTTTGTGTTTGCCTGACGCAGCTGCCATTGAAATTGTTGAGGCTTTGGGTAGTTCTCCCGTTAAAATTCTTGACACCTCTACCGCGCACAGAACTAATCCCGATTGGGCATACGGGTTTGCCGAGCTGGGCAACGAATTTTACCAAAAAATTCTTTCTTCAAATCGCATCGCCGTTCCCGGATGTCATGCCAGCGGTTTTTGTTCTATAGTAAAGCCTTTGGTTGAATATGGAATTATTGGTGCAGACTATCCCATCGTATGCACTTCTGTTACAGGATATTCAGGTGGTGGAAAAAAAATGATTGCCGAATATGAAGCCACGGACAGAGCAAGCGAATTTTCAAGCCCCCGTCAGTATGGGCTTACCCAAAAGCACAAGCATCTGCCTGAAATGAAAGCCATCTGCGGGCTTGACTTTGAGCCGTGCTTTTCACCTATTGTTGCAGACTTTTACAGCGGAATGACTGTTTCGGTACCCCTTAACGCCCGACTTCTTAAAAAGAAGGTGTCTGCAAAGGATATTCACGAGATTTTTTCACAACACTACCAAGGCAAAAAATTGATTTCTGTCAATCCCTTCGGCTTTGAAGGGTTGCTTGCCGCAAACAGTCTTTCAGGCAAGGACAGTATGGAAATTACGGTTACGGGCAATGATGAGCGAATCCTTATCGCCTCCTCCTTTGACAACTTGGGCAAGGGCGCATCAGGTGCCGCAATACAATGCTTTAATTTGATTACCGGTGCAGATGAAACTGCAGGTTTGACAATCTAATTACTTGAAAGGAACTTAACAAAAATGGAGCAGATACAAGGCGGCGTTTGTGCCGCAAAAGGTTTTAAAGCAGCAGGTGTTCACGCAGGAATCCGCAAAAACAAAAGCAAAAAGGACTTTGCCCTTATTGTCAGCGAAACCCGCGCAGCAGCTGCAAGTACATATACACAGAACTTAGTCAAAGGTGCACCTATCTATGTTACAAAGGCAAATCTTGCCGACGGATATGCTTCCGCAATCATCTGTAACAGTGGTAACGCAAACACTTGCAACGCCAACGGTATTGAAATTGCCAATGGTATGTGTGAACTGGTTGAAAAGCATACCCAGATTTCAAAAAATGATGTTGTGGTTGCATCAACAGGGGTTATCGGTCAGCCCCTTGACCTTACACCAATGGAGAACGCTATGGGCGAGCTGGTTGCAGCACTCAATACAAATGGCAGTGATGATGCCGCAACTGCAATAATGACCACCGACCTAAAGAAAAAAGAAATTGCGTTTTCCTTTGAGCTTGGTGGCAAAACCTGTCATATAGGCGGTATCGCAAAGGGTTCCGGGATGATTCATCCCAATATGGCAACCATGCTTGTTTTTGTGACAACAGATGTTGCAATCACGCCTGAGCTTTTGCAAAAAGCACTTTCGGCAGATATTCAGGATTCATTCAATATGATTTCAGTAGACGGTGATACCTCAACCAACGATATGGTTTCGGTTCTTGCTAATGGTATGGCAGGCAATAGCATAATCACTCAGGAAGACACCGATTATGCCAAGTTCTGCACGGCACTTTCGGCAGTTACTACTTATCTTTGCCGTCAGATTGCCAAAGATGGCGAGGGTGCCAGCAAGCTTTTGGAAAGCCATGTTCACGGAGCGAAGGACACAATTAATGCAAAGCTTATTGCCAAGAGCGTGGTATGTTCATCGCTGTTTAAAGCGGCAATGTTCGGTTCAGACGCCAACTGGGGCAGAATCCTTTGTGCCATAGGCTACAGCGGTGCGGATTGTGATGTTACAAAGGTTGGTGTTACCCTTTCTTCAACCGCAGGGGATATTCTGGTTTGTCAAAACGGCAGCGGTGTCGACTTTGACGAAGAAAAAGCCAAAACAATTCTCACCGAAGACGAAATAATTATTGATATTTCGTTGGGCGACGGCGACGGCAAAGCAACCGCCTGGGGCTGCGACCTGACCTATGATTATGTAAAAATCAACGGCGATTACAGAACTTGATTTATCTATAGTAAAAGGAGAAAACAAAATGGAAAATAATATAAATGTTCCAATCTCAACCCGTGCCGAAATCCTTATTGAGGCACTTCCCTACATTCAGGAATACTACAATAAGATTGTTGTAATCAAATATGGTGGCAACGCAATGCTGAACGACGAACTTAAGCAAGCTGTTATGGGGGATATCCTCCTGCTGTCACTTATTGGCATTAAGGTTGTTCTGGTACACGGCGGCGGTCCTGAAATTTCGGATATGCTTGGCAAGGTGGGGGCAAAAACCGAGTTTATTGACGGACTGAGAGTTACCGACAAGGAATCTGTCGACATTGTGCAGATGGTTTTGGCAGGGAAGATAAACAAAAACCTTGTAAATCTCATCCATACTATGGGCGGCAAGGCTATGGGCCTTTGTGGTATTGACGGACATATGATTGAGTCGGTACAGCTTGATGATATTCACGGATTTGTGGGAGATATAACCGATATCAATCCCCAGCCGATTCTTGACATTCTTGATAAGGGGTATATACCTGTTATCGCCACTGTTGGTTGCGATAATAACGGAAATGTTTACAACATTAATGCTGATACGGCGGCTGCTAAGATTGCGGGTGTTCTCAAAGCAGAAAGTCTTATTTCAATGACCGACATACGCGGGCTTCTGCGCGATACAAGTGATGAGTCATCACTTATCCCGGTTGTTAAGGCAAGCGAGGTGCCTGAGTTGGTTGCAGAAGGCATCATTTCCGGTGGAATGATTCCCAAAATTGATTGTTGTATTGAATCAATCCGTCAGGGTGTAAGCAAAGTATTCATCCTTGACGGCAGAGTTCCCCACGCAATTCTGATTGAAATTCTTACCAATGAAGGTATAGGAACAATGGTGGTTTAACCATCAGAAAGGTTTTTGATATGCAAGAAAAAACTTCAAAGAAACAAAGACTTGGTGCAATTGTCGAGATTATATCAAAGCACGCTGTCGAAACCCAGGGGCAGCTTACAAGCTATCTTATTGCAAAAGGCTATGATGTAACCCAGGCAACTGTTTCCAGGGATATAAAAGAACTCAGACTTATCAAAATTGCCGACAAGGGTGATAAATACAGGTATGCCCTGCCCGGCAAGGAGTCTAACGCTGATATTCAGCTCAGATATACCGCTGTGCTTACACATGCGGTTATAACCATTCAATGTGCCCAGAATCTGGTGGTGGTCAAGACCATTCCCGGCTCGGCTCAGGGTTGTGCAATGGCAATCGAAACATTGAACTTTGACAATATTGTTGGAGTTATTGCAGGCGACGACACACTTTTTGTTGCTATGAACAGTGAAAGGGATGCCAAGGTTTTTTCCGAAGAGCTTATGGCGGTTGTAAACTAAATTAATATTTGCGCTTACTCAGGGCGACAGAATGGAGATTATTATGAGTATTAAAGATAAGGATAAAAAATATATAATGGGCACCTACGGACGCCTTGACCTGGAAATTGACCATGGTACAGGTGCTACCCTTTTTGACACAGCCGGCAAGGAATATATCGATTTTGGCAGTGGTATTGCCGTAAACACCTTTGGGGCATCAGACAGTATATGGCTTGACAGTGTATATGAGCAAATGAAAAAAATTCAGCACACCTCTAATTACTACTACACCAAGCCATGCAGCGACTTGGCTGAGATTTTGTGCAAACGGACAAATATGAGCAAGGTGTTCTTCTCCAACTCAGGGGCAGAGGCAAACGAATGTGCAATCAAAGCCGCAAGAAAGTACGGAACTGATAAAGACCCTGAAAAGAATATTATTATCACCCTTAAAAACAGTTTTCACGGTAGAACGGTAACAACACTTTCTGCGACCGGTCAGGATACATTCCACAAGCACTTCACGCCATTCACCCAAGGCTTTTGCTATGTTGATGCCAATGATGTTGAGGCACTTCGCAGCGCTATGAATGACAAGGTTTGCGGAATTATGCTTGAAATTGTCCAGGGCGAGGGTGGTGTTTTGCCTATGACGGAAGAATTTGTTCAGGCAGCCAAAACCCTTGCAGAGGAATTTGATGCGCTTCTTATAATAGACGAAGTGCAAACCGGCAATGGCAGAACGGGTAAACTTTTTGCCCATCAGCATTTTGGAATATCCCCAGATATTTTTACCACTGCAAAGGGTCTGGCAGGGGGGCTGCCAATTGGTGCAACCGTATTTTGCGAAAGGTTGAGCGAGATTTTGCCCGCAGGCAGTCATGGTTCTACCTTTGGCGGGAATCCTGTCGCTTGTGCCGGCGCTATAAGTATACTAAATCGGATTGACGAAGATATGCTTGCCGAGGTTACAAGGAAGTCAGAAAAAATTGTTTCTTCTTTGAAAAGTCTTGACGGTGTTGAAGAGGTTTCGGGTATGGGGCTTATGCTTGGCATAAAGACCGAAAAACCTGCAAAGAATATACTTCAGTACTGTCAGGATAATGGGCTTCTTGTTCTCACAGCAAAGGACAAGGTGCGACTTCTTCCGCCGCTGAACATTACCGACGAGGAACTTGACAAGGGAATAAGCATCTTGAAGGATGCTATCAAAAACGCATAGATAATTTAATTTTACATACTGAGGTGAAAAAAATGAAACATTTACTAAAACTTTCAGATTTGACAACAGAAGAGATAACCAATCTTTTGGATATGGCAGACCAACTTAAGTACGAAAAGAAAAACGGCATTCCTCACAAGCACCTTGAGGGCAAGTCTTTGGGTATGATTTTTGAAAAATCATCCACGAGAACTCGTGTGTCCTTTGAAGTGGGTATGTACGAGCTTGGCGGAAACGCGTTGTTCTTAAGCTCCAATGACCTGCAGATAGGCAGGGGCGAGCCGGTTGAGGATACCGCAAGGGTTTTGTCCAGATTTTTAGACGGAATTATGATAAGAACTTTTGCTCAGCAAGAGGTTGAAGACTTGGCAAAATATGGCTCGATTCCCATTATAAACGGGCTTACCGACTACTGTCATCCTTGCCAGGTGCTTGCAGATTTAATGACAATCCGCGAACATAAGGGAACACTGAAAAATCTGAAGATGTGTTTTGTAGGTGATGGCAATAATATGGCCAACTCCTTGATGGTTGGTTGTATCAAGGTGGGAATTGAATTTGCAATTGCTTGTCCAAAGGGCTACGAGCCTGACAGCGACCTTATGAAGTGGGCACAGGAGAATGGTAAGTTTACTTGTACCGACTCTCTTGAGATTGCCGCCAAGGATGCAGATGTTTTGGTTACAGATGTATGGGCATCAATGGGACAAGAGGGCGAGGCCAATGAACGCAAAAAGATTTTTGCAAACTATCAGATAAATTCACAGCTTATGAGTGTTGCAAAGCCTGACGCAATGGTACTTCATTGCTTGCCCGCACATCGTGGCGAGGAAATTACCGCAGATGTTTTGGAGGCACACGCTAACGAAATTTTTGACGAGGCTGAAAACAGACTCCACGCACAAAAAGCAGTTCTTGTTGCATTGATGAAGGATTAGTCTTATATACCATTTACACGGGAGGCGAATTTGTTTATGGAAATCGTTTTTCTTACCGCGCTGGGTGTTGGCGGTGCTACATTGATTGGCTCGATTATAGGTTTTCTGCTTGGCGGAATTTCTCACAAATTCACCGATATAATATTGTCATTTGCAGCAGGGGTTATGCTTGCGGCTGCAGTTTTGGGGCTTATTATTCCCGCTGTGGAATATGGTGGCGACCTTGGCTTGGTAAATGCAGTTGTTGGGATTTTTGCCGGGGCAATTTGTCTGAACCTTATCGACAGACTTGTTCCACATCTTCACAAACTGGCAGGAACAGATGCCGAGAATCATAAATCCAACGCCAATATAAACAAGGTTTTGTTGTTTGTATTTGCCATTGCAATACACAACTTCCCTGAAGGGATTGCTGCCGGAGTTGGTTTTGGTTCGGGGAATATCGGTGAAGCTATGGTTATCGCAGGCGGAATTGCCTTGCAGAATATACCCGAAGGCATTGTTATCATAGGGCCTATGCTTGCCGCAGGGGTAAGTCCGGCCAAGACCTTTGTTTGTGCCCTTGTTACAGGACTTGTCGAGGTCGCAGGCACTTTGCTTGGGTATTTTGCAATTCAGGTGTCTACTGCTATTTTGCCATTTGCTCTTGCCTTTGCCGGTGGAACGATGCTTTATATCATAAGTGATGAGATGATTCCCGAAACACATTCTCACGGCTCGCAAAGAGGTGCCACTTATGCACTTTTGGCAGGCTTTTGTGTTATGCTTGTGTCGGATGTGTTGTTGGGGTAAATACAAATAAATTTTATTCTATAAAATAACAAGAGGTGTTGTTTGAAAATGAAATTAGTTTTCAAACAACACCTTTTTGCTTATTATAAAATTTGTTCTTTCCCTATATATTCCACCGCAGCAAGGGCTGCAACACTTCCGTCGCCAACAGCTGTGGTAAGTTGTCTGACCGATTTTTCACGACAATCGCCCGCAACAAAAATCCCCTTGGCGCTTGTTATGCAGTTCTCTCCCGCCATTATATATCCACCATTTGTCAATGTTATAAGGTCTTTAAAGTTTTCATTCTGGGGAATTTGTCCAACCGCAACAAATGCTCCGCTTACTTCAATATGTTTTCTTTCTCCGGTTCTAACCGAAACCAAATCAAGTCCGCTAAGTCGGTCTTCACCACAAAATCGTTCTACTGTTGTGCTGAGCAAATACTCTATATTGGAGTGTTTTTTAAGCCTTTTTACCAGACTTTCCTCTGCCCTGAACTCGTCCCGACGGTGTATAAGGTACACCTTTTCGCATATTTCGGCAAGGTGCGCAGCATCCTGGAGTGCTGTATTCCCTCCACCTATGACCGCTACAATCTTTTTGCGATAGAAATTGCCATCACATACCGCACAAAACGACACACCTCTGCCTACCAGCTTTGATTCGCCTTCGGCACCGAGAAGCCTGTTTTTTACACCGGTTGCCAAAATCACAGCTTTTGCCTTGTGTTTACCGCTTTGGGTTGTAACAATTTTGATATCATCTCCACTTATCTTGACAACATCCTCATATAATATCTCGCCACCCAATGCTTTTACCTGAGCAGAAAGTGTTTCTACAAAGTCAAAACCGCTCATTTGTGCTATCCCCGGAAAGTTCTCTACTCTGTGCGACAATGCGATTTGCCCGCCCAGACCAGTCTTCTCTAAAAGCAATACCGATTTTTCGGCGCGGAGTCCATAAAGTGCCGCCGTCAGTCCCGCAGGACCGCCACCAACAATAATTATATCATACATATTTTTATCTTCTCCCTTAATTGTATTCACTTTTAGTATGCCCAATTGTTTAGCAAAAAACGGTCACCAAAAGGTGACCGTTTAATGTACTTGTTAATTCTGAACTACTTAAGTTCAACAGTTGCGCCAACTTCTTCAAGCTGTGCCTTGAACTTCTCAGCATCTTCCTTAGAAACAGCTTCCTTAAGGGTTGTAGGAGCGCCATCAACAGCAGCCTTTGCTTCAGCAAGGCCAAGACCTGTGATTTCGCGAACTGCCTTGATAACCTTAATCTTTTCTGCACCTGCTGATGCGAGAACTACATCAAATTCTGACTTCTCTGCACCTGCAGCAGCGCCTTCAGCACCAGCAGCAGCAACCATAACGGGAGCAGCAGCGCTAACGCCAAATTCTTCCTCGAGAGCCTTTACAAGGTCATTTACTTCAACAAGTGTAAGTGCTTTAATTTCTTCAATCATTTTTGCTATATCAGCCATTTTTTTATCCTCCATAATAAATTATATTTTGGGAATTAAACCTCCCAAGTTTACTATTACTAAAGTTATTACTCTGCTGCTTCGTCTTTCTTTGCGATAGCATCCAAAGTTCTGACAAGGTTTCCGATAGGAGCCTGTAAGCTTCCGAGCATCTTTGCAATGAGTGTCTCCTTGCTGGGGATGCTTGCGTAAACCTTAACCTCGTTAACATCAATAACTTTTCCGTCAACGAAACCGGCTTTGATTTCAAGTTGTTCGTTTGTCTTTGCAAACTCAACCAAAACTTTTGCCGGAGCAACCACATCATTTGCGCTTGTTGCAAGGGCGGTAGGTCCATGAAGAATGGGGTCAAGACCCTCCAGACCAACCTCATTTGCAGCAAAGCGTGTGAGTGTATTTTTAACTATTGTGTATTCAACACCGGCTTCTCTGAGTTTTGCACGAAGCTCGGTATCCTGAGCAACTGTAAGACCACGGTAGTCAGCGATAACACCGGCCTGAGCATTTTTGAGGCGCTCGGTAAGTTCTGCAACTATAGCCTTTTTGTTCTCTAAAACTTTTGCACTTGGCACAACTGTTTCCTCCTTTCAAAATTAACTGCCTATACAATCAATCATTCTAAGATGATATTGTACTTCATACAAATGAATAACCCTCGCAAAGCGCAGCGAGGGTTATAAACATAAACAACAAACCAAAATTTGTAATTTTTGTAATATCCTCGGCAGGAATTATGGCAACTGCCACCTGCTGTCTGCGGAAATTATTCAATTAACTATATCAGTATAACACACAAGTTGAAATTTGTCAATAACAAATTTCAAATTTTATGCGTCAATCTTTACAGCATTGATTTTGATGCCGGGGCCCATTGTTGATGCAACTGTAACTGACTTAAGGTACTGGCCCTTTGCAGCTGCAGGCTTTGCTTTAATAATTGCACCCATAAGAGCATTAAAGTTTTCAACAAGTTTGTCTTTGCCGAAAGAAGCCTTGCCAAGGGGGCAGTGAATGATATTTGTCTTGTCAAGTCTGTACTCAATCTTACCTGACTTAATCTCAGCGATTGCACGAGCAACATCAGGAGTAACAGTACCAGCCTTGGGGCTTGGCAAAAGGCCCTTAGGACCAAGTGTTTTACCAATTCTACCTACAACACCCATCATGTCGGGGGTTGCAACAACAACATCAAAGTCAAACCAGTTCTCTGACTGAATCTTTTGTACCAAGTCCTCAGCACCAACGAAGTCAGCGCCTGCTGCCTTAGCTTCTTCAGCCTTGCCCTCACGAGCAAAAACAAGAACCTTTGTTTCTTTACCTGTACCATTGGGGAGAACTACCGCACCTCTAACCTGCTGGTCAGCGTGTCTTGAGTCAACGCCCAATCTAACATGAATCTCAACAGTTTCGTCAAACTTAGCCTTAGCGGTCTGGCAAACAAGGTCCAAAGCCTCGGCAGCATCATAGAGCTTGCTCTTTTCAATAAGCTTAACGCTGTCTTGATATTTCTTACCTTTCTTCATTATTACATTTCCTCCTATCGTGGTTCTGCAGAATGTATAAATTTTACATTCCTCCCACTTTTTTCAATTGAAGCGTTTTCAGAAGATTATTCTTCCACGGTAACGCCCATAGACCTTGCTGTTCCGGCAACCATTGACATAGCCGCCTCAATTGAAGCTGCGTTAAGGTCAGGCATTTTCTGTTCTGCAATAGCCTTGAGGTCAGCCTTTGAAAGCTGAGCAACCTTGGTCTTGTTGGGAACACCCGAACCGCTTTGAATCTTACAAGCCTTCTTGATAAGAACTGCTGCCGGCGGAGTCTTGGTGATGAATGAGAATGACCTATCCTGGTAAACAGTAATAACAACCGGAATAACAAGACCGCTATCCTTTGCTGTTTTTTCGTTGAACTGCTTACAGAAGTCCATAATGTTTACACCGTGCTGACCGAGAGCCGGACCTACAGGGGGAGCAGGAGTAGCTTTGCCTGCCTCAATCTGTAATTTGATGTAACCTGTAATTTTTTGCGCCATTTTAATGACACCTCCCTTTCACAATCGTGGTAATATCGGGAAACGGATTCGTATTTTCCGCCCCTCCCACCTACCCAAAGAAAGCCTTTGGATATATAAATACGGCATAAGCCGTGTGGGTAACATAATAAAATAAATAATTTTAGCTTAATGCTTCAACCTGATTGAACTCAAGCTCAACATCGGTATCTCTGCCAAACATGGAAATCTTTGCTTTTATCTTTTGCTTATCCATAACAATCGCATCGATAACGCCAACAAAGCCTTCAAGCGGACCATATTTAACACGAATATTATCGCCAACATCAAAGCCCACAGTAACAGTCTTCTTCTCAAGACCAATAGCTGCGATTTCCTCCTCGGTGAGGGGAACAGGCTTGGAGCCGGGGCCTACAAAGCCGGTAACACCACGGCAGTTGCGAACAACATACCAGCTTTCGTCGGTCATAATCATTTTGATAATTACATAACCGGGAAAAACTTTGCGCATAACCGTCTTCTTTTTGTCGTCTTTAATCTCGACAACTTCTTCCATGGGAACGCTGATTTCCTGTATTACGTCCTGCATATTGCGATTTTCAATGGTTTTTTCAATATCGGCTTTTACCTTATTTTCATAGCCTGAGTAGGTGTGAGCAACATACCATTTTGCGTCTTTTGACATAAATAACGGGACTAACCCTTCCCTCCTACTTATCTGTTGATGAGCAGTGCAATACCGCCACTAAACAGCCAGTCCAATATCCATATAACTGCACCGACAATCAAAACGAAAACAATAACAATAAATGTGTTCTGGCGAACCTTTGCAAATGAAGGCCATACAACTCTTTTAAGTTCTGCCTTCATATCCACAAACCAGTTCTTTATCTTTGAGAACATGTTCATTTTAAACTACCTCTTTACTTTCAAAAATTATTTCGTTTCTTTGTGAAGTGTGTGTTTTTTGCAGAATCTGCAGTACTTGTTCATCTCAAGTCTGTCAGGACTGTTCTTTTTGTTTTTCATTGTGTCGTAATTTCTCTGCTTGCATTCTGTGCATGCCAAAGTGATTTTAACTCTCATTTCTTTCACCCTTTCGTATTGTATATCCGCAGGCAAAACCCCGGGAAATTTGTTGCAAATTAATGTAATCATCTGCTTGTGTTTTACCCAACACAAATAAAGCCTCTTTTCAGAGGTACAAATATGTTATCACATTTTTTTCGGCTTGTCAATCTTTTTTTTAAATTTTTTATCATATCTGCCTTTTTCTACAATATATTATATATCACAGCATCTTATTTTTGAAAAAGGAGTTCATTCAATGAAGCGGAGCATCAGTACTGCCCTTGTATATATAGGATTGGTAATCGGTGCGGGGTTTGCCTCCGGCAGGGAGATATTTCAGTACTTCAACATCCCGACCAAAACCGATTTAACAGGGATTGTCATCGCCACCCTTGGCTTTGCAGGGCTTGCGTATATCACGATGGCTTTGGCAAAAACCCACTCCGCCCAAAGTTTTGACCAATACATTGAAAAAATCTCGCCCTTATGTTCGGTGCCCATAAAGATTTTTATGGCACTGTTTATGTTCTGCGGATATTTTGTAATGCTTGCAGCAAGCGGCGCGTTGTTTGAAAACACCTTTGGCTGCAGTATTGGAATCGGGATTTCGCTTCTCTCCCTCATCTGCTTTGTCGTCTTTATTTTTGACCTGTCGGGGATTGTGGTAATAAACTCTGCTTTGGTACCCTTAATGATTGTTGGTATGACATTTCTTTGCATTGCCTCTGCCATTTGTGGCGTCCCTGCATTTTTGGCTTTTGATGAGATAAAAAATAATTTTCTGGTATCAGCCTTATGTTATGTAAGCTACAACACCATAACCTCAGGCGCAGTTCTTGTCCCCCTTGCCCATAACCTGACCAAAAAGAACCTTCTGCAGGCCTCTGTTATAAGCGGATTTGTTTTGGGGACACTGATACTTTTGGTGTGGGCGGTCCTTAATATACATTTTGATTTTGTATATTCTGCAGAAATGCCGCTTTTAAATCTGGCGGCATTTTACGGAGAGTTTTACAAGGTTCTTTATTCAATTATTCTTTTTATGGCCCTTTGCACCACCGCAATATCTCACGGGTTCGGTTTGCTTTCCAAATTTAAATTTAAAAACAGGACCGACCGCATTATTGTTTCGGCACTTATGTGCCTTTTGGCTATGCCTTTTGCCAAATTTGGCTTTTCTGCTTTGATTTCAAAGCTTTATTTTGTGTTTGGTATTCTTGGGCTTTTGTGGACTGTGCTTGTCATAAATAAATTTCTCAAAAGTTAGTCCTTTTTGCCTATAACAACTCTTTCTATGCCGCTGAGGTCATTTATAATCTGTATTTCACTGTATCCGTTTTCTGTCATCAGGGTTTTCACTGCATCAGCTTGTCCCATCCCCACTTCAAAGGCAAGGAGTCCGTTCTTTTTAAGCGGTGCATTTCGGGTTATGATCCGGTAAAAATCAAGACCGTCTTCGCCGCCATCAAGGGCTGTTCGCGGTTCAAAGTCCCTGACCTTTTTGTCCAGAGTCAGCACCTCTTTACCGGGAATATACGGTGGGTTGGATACAATCACATCAGCATCTTCAAATGTTTTGGGGAAACCTTTTTTTATATCTGCCCACACAAACTCCACCCGATTTGATACCCCGCATCTTTTTGCATTGCGCTTTGCGGTGCCTATGGCAGTTTTGGAAATATCAACAGAAATCACTTGGGAATCGGGCAGGATACGCGCAAGACTGATTGCAATGCAACCGCTGCCGCTGCCGACTTCAGCAATTTTAACCGAGGTGTCGGCACTGCAGCGCTTTGCCACTTCCTCGACCAAAACCTCTGTATCACTTCTTGGAATTAAAGTCGCCGGATTCACCTCAAACATAAGCGACATAAACTCGCATTCCCCTACTATATATTGAACCGGCTCGCCCAATTCAAGGCGGTTTATTTTTTGTTCAAATTCTTGCAGATGCTTGGCATCCACCGTTTTATCACCCAGAATCAGGTCGTTTTTGTCAAAGCCAAAGCTTTGCAAAATACAATCAACATCAGCCAGGGGACTGTCATTCCCAATTAGAGCTAATCTTTGTGCGGTACTTCGTCTGAGTTCCTTCAGTCTTACCATTTGTCTTCTTCCTTATTTTCCGGGATTACCGCCTTAATCGAGGCAATTGCAACCTCAATCTGGCTGTCATCAGGCTCGTTGGTGGTTATATATTGCAACCATTTGCCCGGAGCACTGAGTGCTGCTGTAAAGGTATTATCATGGCGACCTGCGAATTTTATTACTTCGTATGAAATCCCCGCAACAACCGGCAAAAGCAAAAGTCTTAGTCCCAGCCTTATCAAAGGGTTGTTCCAGGAAATAAACGAAAATACAATTACACTTATAACCATAACAATAAGCAAAAAGCTGGTTCCGCATCTTGGGTGAAGTCTTGATTGTTCTCTTACATTTTCAATTGTGAGTTCAAGGCCTTTTTCGTAGCAATGAATGGTTTTGTGTTCCGCCCCGTGGTACATAAACACCCGCTTGATGTCCTGCATTTGTGCCACCAGCAAAAGGTAAGCAAGGAAGATACATATTCTTACAACACCTTCTGCAAGAGTTAGAATAATGTGGTTGTCTACCATGTTTTTCAAAAAGCCCACAATTACAGTTGGCAAGATGATGAACAAGCCAACGCTCATCAGCAAAGAAAGACACACCGAAAAGTAAATTACCGCATTGAGTGCCTTTTCAGAGCCTAACTTTTCTTCCAGCCACTTTTCAAACTTGCCTTGTTCCTGTTTTGGGCTTTCGCCGTCTTCCAAGTCAAAGAATGATGCTGAGTACATAAGGGCTTTAACCCCCAATATCATCGAATCAAAGAAGTTGATGCAGCCACGAATGATTGGCAATTTGAGAATTTTGTTCTTGCGAACTTTGCCGCAAAGCTTTTCGTCAATCGTTATCTCGCCATCGGGTTTTCTGACTGCTGTTGCAATCTTGTTCGGGCCTTTCATCATTACACCCTCAATCACAGCCTGTCCGCCGATTGAGGTCTTATGTATATTACAGCTTTTATTTTCACTCATAATCTTTACCAAGCCTTTCTTTTTACTTCTTGTATTATACCACATTTTTTATCATTGTACAATATAAAAATTACAAAGAATGGCTGGATGCCAAAAAATAAAAGGGAACGGTATCACATATCGTTCCCTTTGTAAAAATGTAACGGAAATTTCTTCGGGGAGTCTTAAAAACAAACGAGCCCTTACTTATATCTGTTTATGTCCTCCAGCGTTATCCCCTCGTGAAGTGCAATGTTGATGCCATTTGCAACAATGTCTGAAATTTTTTCTACCGCAACATCAATTTCCTTTGGAGTAACCACGAAGTCGGTGCAATCGGGTTTTAATACCTCTTTTATGATTGAATATTTATCCTCTTCTTCTATGACTTCAAGCATTTTGTAAAGCGGAACATTTTCTTTGGCGTTTGCTTTGAGGTTTGCAATTATACGGTCTATTGTATCCCCCGCAATGGTCGCTGCATCCACAACAGTCGGTACTCCTATGGCAATCACGGGGACTCCCAGATGTTCCTTGTCTATTGCCATTCTGCGGTTGCCTATCCCCGCTCCGGGAACAATCCCTGTGTCGGTCAATTGAATAGTGTTATTCACCCGTTCCATTCGTCTTGAACAAAGCGCGTCTACCGCTATAATCAAGCCGGGCCTTATCTTGTCGCATATACCCTTTACTATCTCGCCTGTTTCGATGCCCGTATTCCCCAAAACGCCCGGAGCAACAGCGCACACGCGCCTTAGTCTTTGGTCGATTTCTTCAGGCATATATTCAATCAAATGTCTTGTAGCAACCACCGAATCTATGGTCTGTGGGCCAAGGGCATCTGCGGTAATGCTGCGGTTTCCCAACCCAAGAACGAGGATGGTGCTGTCTTTTGGTTCGCCGACAAGTTTTGAAAGCTCCTTGGCACATATCCGGCACGCTTCTTCATAGGCAGTTTGCTCGTACTCAATTGTTTTGGGAATTTCCACCGTGATATAGTTTCCACAGGCTTTGCCGAGTGTTGCCGCACCCTTTTCGTTTACCACCTTTACTCTTGTTATCTTTATCCCTTGTTCTGCGATCTCTTCTTCCGCCTCGACCCCTTCTGCCTCGGTTGCAATCTGAGAGTTTTCAAAATAAAGTTCCCTTAATTCCAAGGCAAGGTCCGTCCTTGCGTTAAACGACATATTCTGACCCTTTCCCCCGGGCGTTTTGCCCAAGCATTTATTGTAGGTTCGGCTTGACACCAAAATCACTTTGTGTTAAAATACACTTATATATATCTATATGAAAGAATTGCTTTTTAGCTTGTGTAGTCTTCCATAAAACTTGTAAGCGCCGAAGCGTTTTTCAGCTTTACTCCCGGCGTCAACAGTTTAATATCATTATCGGTAAGATTGGCTTTGTATATTTGCTTATTATATAAAAATTCCTCGTTGCCATCTACAGAAGCATAGACGCTCAGGTTTTCCCCTTCAAGTTTCACCATATAATAATCAAATTCCGGATTTGGCGATTTGGTTGGAATTGGGGATTCTGCCGCTACATCCATAGTATCAGCCGTCAGCACCGAGTCTTCCGTAACAACGCTGTTTTTTTCTATTATGCGGCGAGTAATCAAATATGCCGCGCTTGCAACGCCAAATGCCAACGCAGCCGTTATGACGAATACCAGAATAAATTTGATTGTTGATTTTAACATAAACAACCTCCTTTTACCAATAATATTATTCTGCTGCATACCGCCCTGTGTTATGTGGTATGCTGAAAATTGGGCTGTTTCCATTTTCAACTTTAATTATTACCCTAAACTTGAAATATATACCATTTCAGCACAAACACTTTTGAATATTATATTTACCAGACCATAAACCTTTGAAAATACAAAGAGAATCGGAGGGATACTCTTGAAAAAAAGTCCTTACACAAAAATATTTACAAAAGTTTTCCTTTTTACCCTTATGGTAGGGCTTGGCCTTTTGTTTGTCATCACGGTTTGCTCGTTCTTTGGGCTTTTCGGTTCAGCTGACGACCTGGATATTGAGGCCCTGACTCTGGACAGCTCGTCCCTTGTGTGCTATATAGACAAAGACGGTAATGAACAGACCTATACAACCCTATCCTCGGAGCAGAACAGAATCTGGGTAGATTTCGAGGAAATCCCTCAGGATATGAAGGATGCCATTGTCGCCATAGAAGACGAGCGGTTTTACTCGCACAAGGGCTTTGATATACGCCGTACCACGAAAGCTTTCTTTGTCTTTTTGAAGAATAAATTAACAGGTCAGCCGACCTCCTTTGGCGGCAGTACCATAACCCAGCAGTTGGTTAAGAATATTACCAACCGCAGAGAGCGAACCGCTGCACGAAAGTTCCGCGAAATCTCGACTGCAATCAGTCTGGAACGAAAAATCGAGAAAGACGAAATCCTTGAGCTTTATCTGAACTCCATATACCTGTCACAAGGTTGTAGCGGTGTTCAGGCTGCCTCACATAAATTCTTTGGGAAGCCGGTTTCGGCACTTAACCTTGCCGAGTGTGCGTCCATTGCGGGGATTACTCAATACCCATCACTTTATGACCCTTTGGTAAACCCCGAAAACAACAAGGAAAAACAAGAGCTTGTCCTTGGTAAAATGTTAGAACTTGGCTCTATTTCGCAAGAAGAACACGACGAGGCGGTGGCATTTGAGCTTAAATTTACCGAATATGACCCTGAAGAAATGTCTACAGGTGTAATAAATTCTTACTTTACCGACCATCTTATAAATACAGTGGTTGCCGACCTTGTTGAAAAGGGCTATTCCAAAACCCTGGCAAACAAAATGATATATTCGGGCGGTCTTCGTATAATCTGCACTGTTGACCCAAGCGTTCAGGCAGCGGCTGAAGAAGTTTTTGAAGATGCCAACAACTTCCCCAATGCTACCGGCAGCAACCCTGCACAGGCTTCAATCGCCATTATGGACCCCTACACAGGCGAAATAAAAGGATTGGTTGGCGGTGTCGGCAAAAAGTCAGGCAATCTTGTCCTTAACCGTGCTACACAAACCCTGCGTCAGCCCGGGTCTACCATAAAGCCTATCGGCGTTTATGCCCCTGCCTTTGAAAAAGGAATTATAAACCCTGCCGATATTTATCAGGACAAGGCTATCTCCTATGGGGAGTGGACTCCGCGAAATTATGACCACAAATACAATGGAAATGTTTCTGTAAGAACTGCGTTAAGACGCTCGCTGAACACAATTCCCGTGCAAATACTTAACGAAATGGGTGCTGATTATTCCTATGATTTTCTTACAAGGAAACTTGGTATATCCTCTCTTGTAAAGCACGAAGCCAATTCTGACGGCAAGGTCTTCTCAGATATCGGACTTTCGCAGTTGGCATTGGGCGGTCTTACCCATGGCGTTTCGGTTTTGGAGCTTACCGCAGCCTACGCACCTTTTATAAACAGAGGTATATACAACGAACCTTATTGTTACACCGCGGTTTATGATGCTCAGGGCAATGAGATTTTAACCGCAGAATCCAAGCCGGTTCTTGCTATGAGCGAGCAGACTGCCTATGTAACCTCAATGCTGCTTAAGGAAGTTGTAACCAGCGGAACAGGTGGCGGTGCCCAGCTTGCATCCGGAATGTTTACTGCAGGCAAAACAGGTACAACCTCAGACAACAACGACCGTTTGTTCGTTGGATACACCCCGCATTATGTGGCATCTGTTTGGTATGGATATGACCAACCCCAAAGCATTTCAGCTGCCGGAAATCCTTGTATCCCCGTGTGGAAATCGGTTATGACCAAAATCAACGCCGATAAGGAAAGGATTTCGCCAAAAGCACCTATAGGTGTCAAGTCGGTTTCGTACTGCACTCTCACGGGGCTTTTGCCCGGCGAGAATTGTGGCGAGGAGGTTTCGTCCTGTTGGTTTAATGCCAATAATGTCCCCACAGAAACTTGCAAGGACAGGCATTTAACCGAAGAGGAGCTGGAGGCCGAGAAGAATGCCGAAGAAAACAAGCCTGAAGAAATAGTGGTTCCGGGTGATGATATCCCTACAGAAGACACCCCTGCTGAACCAACACCTTCTGAAGAAGTCGCTCCTGCAGCGTAAATTTAATTTAAATACCAAGGGCGTAAAATGAAACTTTTACGCCCTTATTTTAAAGAAACGGAGAAATGATATGAAGTTTGTATCCTGGAATGTAAACGGACTGAGAGCCTGTCTTGAAAAAGGCTTTTTGGATATATTTAAAGAGTTTGACGCAGATATTTTTGCTTTGCAGGAAACCAAAATGCATCCCTCTCAGGCAGAGGTTGTAACAGACGGCTACTTTCAATATTGGAACAGTGCCGAAAAAAAAGGTTACTCGGGAACAGCCATATTTTCAAAAACAGAACCCATCTCGGTTTCGTATGGCATTGGCATCCCCGAACACGATAGGGAGGGAAGGGTTATAACCCTTGAATTTGATAAGTTCTTCTTTGTAACTTGCTATACACCAAACTCGCAGAACGAGCTTGCCCGTTTATCATATCGTATGGAGTGGGAGGATTGCTTTCTTGACTATCTGAAAGCCCTTGATTCAAAAAAGCCTGTTGTTCTGTGTGGCGACCTTAATGTGGCACATAAGGAAATCGACCTTAAAAATCCTAAAACAAACCGCCGAAATGCCGGCTTTACCGATGAAGAACGCGAAAAAATGTCCGCTCTTTTAAATTCAGGCTTTTGCGATAGCTTTCGCCTGCTGTATCCTGACCGCACCGATATTTACTCCTGGTGGAGTTACAGATTCCACGCCCGCGAAAAGAACGCAGGTTGGCGTATAGATTACTTTATTACCTCAGACAAACTCCGCGGACAAATAACCTCTGCCGATATTCACACTACGGTTTATGGTTCTGACCATTGTCCCGTTTCGGTTGAGATTGATTTTTAAAGTTGTTACACCCTTAAAATGTGTCGATATGTTTTTTCATTTCGGCACATTTTTTATTGATTTTTTTAAAATTCTTTCGCAAAATCCCTCAAAACCGGACAAGTTTTGTCATTATTCAAAATTTTTTCATTTTGCTATTGACAGATGGAATTTTTCACTATATAATGGTTATATAACTTCGTTAAAACACAAGATATTGTGTTTTGCAAATCGAACGAAAGAGAGGGAAAACTATGAAAATCATCAAAAGAAATGGTGCTGAAGAGAATTTCAACGAAGATAAAATACTGATAGCTATAACAAAAGCAAACGAATCCGTTCCCGAGGCTGACCGTATGACAGATTTACAAGTCAAACGCATCACCGAGTCGGTTGTTATTGCCTGCGAGGCTTTGGGCAGAGCACCCTCTGTCGAGGAAATCCAGGACCTTGTGGAAAAGAAGATTATGGCACATGGTGCTTTTGAAGTTGCAAAAAGCTATATTACATATCGTTATGTTCGTTCATTGGCGCGTAAGAGTAACACAACAGATAATAAGATTCTCTCCCTTATTGAATGCTGCAACGAAGAAGCAAAGCAAGAAAACGCCAACAAAAACCCTGTTGTTAACTCCACACAGCGTGATTATATGGCGGGCGAGGTTTCAAAGGATATTACAAACCGTATCCTTTTGCCCAAGGATATTGTTGATGCTCACAACGAAGGCATTATCCATTTCCACGATTCTGACTATTTTGCTCAGCATATGCACAACTGCGACCTTGTAAATCTTGAAGATATGCTCCAAAATGGCACGGTTATTACCGGAACGCTTATCGAAAGGCCTCACAGCTTTTCCATTGCCTGCAACATTGCTACACAGATTATTGCGCAGGTTGCATCAAACCAATATGGCGGTCAATCCATATCACTTACCCATCTTGCACCATTTGTGCAGGTATCCCGTGAGAAGTTCCGCAATGCAGTACGGGAAGAAATGAAATCACTTGGCGTAACAATTACTGACGAACAGGTAAACGAATTGGCAGAGCAGCGCGTTCGCGACGAAATCCGAAAGGGTGTTCAAACCATCCAATATCAGGTGGTTACACTGCTTACAACCAATGGTCAGGCGCCATTTATTACAGTATTTATGTATCTTGGCGAAGCCAAAGACCCACAGACCAAGCACGACCTTGCTATGATTATCGAGGAAGTTTTGCGTCAAAGATATCAGGGTGTTAAAAACGAAAAGGGCGTCTGGGTTACACCTGCATTCCCCAAACTTATCTATGTTCTTGAAGAAGATAATATTCATGAGGATTCAAAGTATTGGTATCTTACCGAGCTTGCGGCTAAATGTACCGCAAAGAGAATGGTTCCTGATTATATTTCAGAAAAGAAGATGCTTGAACTCAAGATAGACAAAAACGGAAACGGCAATTGCTATACCTGTATGGGTTGCAGAAGTTTTCTCACCACATATATCGATGAAAACGGCAATCCCAAATACTACGGCAGATTTAATCAAGGTGTTGTTACCATTAACCTGGTGGATGTTGCCTTGTCATCAGGCGGCGACAAAGAAAAGTTCTGGAAGATTTTTGACGAAAGACTTGAGCTTTGCCACAGAGCCCTTATGTGCCGTCATGAAAGATTGAAGGGCACACTCTCTGACGCTGCCCCCATTCTTTGGCAATATGGTGCGCTTGCACGCCTTAAAAAGGGCGAGCCAATCGACAAGCTGCTTTTTGGCGGATACTCCACCATTTCACTTGGCTATGCAGGACTTTATGAATGTGTTAAGTATATGACCGGCAAGAGCCATACCGACCCGGATGCTACACCCTTTGCACTTGATGTTATGGAAAAAATGAATGATTCCTGTCGCAAGTGGAAGGCAGAACATAATATTGATTTCAGTCTTTATGGCACTCCTCTTGAATCGACCACCTACAAATTTGCAAAATGCTTGCAAAAGAGATTTGGTATTGTTAAAGGGGTTACTGACAAGGGCTACATTACCAACAGCTATCATGTTCATGTTACAGAAGAAATTGATGCCTTTGAAAAGCTCAGATTCGAAGCACAATTCCAGCATCTTTCACCCGGTGGTGCTATCAGCTATGTGGAAGTTCCCAATATGCAGGATAATATCCCTGCGGTTTTAGAGCTTATGAAATTCATCTATGACAACATCATCTATGCAGAACTTAACACCAAATCCGACTACTGTCAGGTCTGCGGATTTGATGGTGAAATCAGTGTTATTGATGAAGACGGAAAGCTGATGTGGGAATGCCCGAATTGTGGCAACCGCGACCAGGACAAAATGAATGTTGCTCGCCGTACCTGTGGTTACATCGGTACTCAGTACTGGAATCAAGGCAGAACTCAAGAAATAAAGGAAAGGGTGCTACATTTATAAAATGTATTACGGAGAGATAAAAAACTGTGATATTGCCAATGGCGAAGGGGTGCGAGTCACCCTCTTCGTTTCAGGGTGCACAAATCGATGTGAGGGTTGTTTTCAACCTCAGACCTGGGATTTTTGCTATGGTAAACCCTTTACGAAAGAGGTTGAAGACAAAATAATCAAAATGCTTGAGCCAAGCTATATACACGGTCTTACCATCCTTGGCGGTGAGCCCTTTGAACCGGAAAATCAGCGTGCGCTGTTGCCTTTTGTAAAAAGGGTTAAACAAGCCTACCCTGACAAAAATATCTGGATGTTTTCCGGATTCACCATCGAGCAGCTTTGGGAACAATCTCCGCATCCGCGTTGCGAAGTAACCGACGAGCTTTTGAGTTTTGCAGATGTTTTGGTTGATGGCAAATTTGTGCTTGCCAAAAAGAATATCCGACTTAAATTCCGAGGCTCTGAAAATCAACGAATTTTGAATATGCCCTTAACACTAAAGACTAAATCCCCGGTCTTGTGGGGCGAATAGAATAGAAAGGCGCTGTTTAAAAACAAATCTGTTTTTAAACAGCGCCTTCTTTTTATATTGCAGCAAACTATTTTAGCCAACAGTCATTGCCCCCAAAAGAATGGGCAATGTTTCGTAATAAATTTTCTCAAGGTCGCTCATAGGCAGCGGGTTTTGTCCACTGCCCACCTCCACCGTGAATCCCGGCTTGTTGAATTTGTCCACAAACCAATCCTTGTACCCACCATAAGACGCAATCCCCTCGGTGTTATCCAGCTGATATGGTGAAATTTTTGTAAATGCCCTTGCTATTCTTTCTGAATTATGAGGCTCTTTCCCCAAGAAGCCATGATAAATCACCTTGCCCTGACTGTGAAAGGCTATGACCAGTGAAAACTGTTCTTTTCGGGTAAATTCTGCTAAGGCACGGCTTTCCGGCTCGGATTCAGGGGCGGTCCCTGAAAATCTTGTCGGGCCCGGCATATATATCCCATACTCGGTTTCCATCGCCTTGGACTTTTGCCAAAGCGCATCGTAATTGTGGTTTAGGTCAACCCCGTTGGCGTTTGCCTGCCATTTGCCAAAATCATCCGAACCATTCATCCGAAGCAATCTCTGCCGCACCCCAACCGCCAAGCGGTTTGAAAGTCCCGTTGTGGCAAGCTGTACTCCATCAGGATTAAGCATTGGCACAATATAAAGCGAAGTCCTTTTGCTGAGAGCGCCTACATTAAACCCTCGCAGTGCTTTGGCTCCTCTTTGTGAGTTGAGATAGTCCCTCACAAAATTCATCAGCATTGCAGAAGTTATTGACTCCATTGCGTGATGTGTTCCGTTGTATGAAATTTTGTTTTCACCACTGCCCAATCTTATATAGTAAAGGTTTTTGCCCCAGACCGACTTTCCTATACTTCCAATCTCCACATCGGGGAACTCCTCTTTTAATGTCTTTATATCAGCCTCAAGTCTTTCGTATGTATATGGTGGTATAAACCCTTTGCTCACAATCCTTCGCCTCACCTTTCCTGCTCGCGTGCCATTAAAACACTCTTTCAATTTTATATATTAATATGAAACTAAAAAGCAAAGTATGTGTCATATTGACCTTGATTTTTTGCAGATATGGAGTTATAATGTTTAAAGAGCTGTTGCTCTGTTTAAAACAAATAATTACACCAAGGAGGAGTTAAAATGTTTGGAATTGAACACATCGGAATTTTTTCAAAGGACTCGGAGGCTCTTAAAAATTGGTATGCTGACCTGTTTGGCTGGACACAGGTTTATGCTAATGAGGAAAAAAAGACATATTTTTTAAAAGCTGATGATGGAATGATGATAGAGTTTTGCAAATCGGGCGAAGATGGTGGTGTGCTTGGCGACAAGGTTACCGGCATAAGACACATCGCAATTTCTGTTGACGATTTTGACGCTGCTGTGGCAAAGGTAACTGCAGCAGGGGTAGAGATTGTTACCGAGCCTGCACTTTCAGCAAGCGGTGTTGGAACAATGTTCTTCAGAGACCCTGACGGAAATGTTCTTCACCTTATCTACAGAACAAACAAACTTTAATCCCGAAAGAGGCTTAAACTATGCGTGAAATTAATGTATCTGAAATAACCGACCTTGTTGCGGATATGTGCGTCAAATCCAATTGTCTTTTGAACGAGGATATCGAAAACGCCATTGCCAAGGGGCTTGAAACCGAAACCAATTCGTTGGCGGCGGATGTTTTGGGTGATATTTTGAAAAATGCGGATATTGCCCGCCGGGATATGGTTCCCATTTGTCAGGATACAGGTATGGCTGTATTCTTTGTTAAGCTGGGGCAGGATGTCCATCTTGTTGGCGGCGGGCTTTGTGATGCTGTCAACGAGGGGGTGCGGCGGGGATATCGCGACGGATACCTTCGCAAGTCGGTTGTCGCTGACCCGTTGCGGCGAAAAAATACAGGCGATAATACTCCCGCAATTATACATACCGAAATCGTCGATGGCGAAACCATCGAAATCACCATCGCTCCCAAGGGATTTGGCAGCGAGAATATGAGTGGTGTGAAAATGCTTAAGCCTTCGGATGGTGTTGACGGGGTTGTGGATTTTGTTGTAGATACTGTTAAGAAAGCTTCGGGTAACCCCTGCCCTCCAATCGTTGTCGGCGTTGGGATAGGCGGGACTATGGAAAAGGCTGCTATTCTTTCAAAGCAGGCACTTTTGCGGGATGTCCATATAAGTAACCCTGATGAATACTATGCTCAGCTTGAAGAAACTCTTTTGGAAAAAATCAATCAGTTGGGGGTTGGGCCTCAAGGATACGGTGGCAAAACCACCGCCCTTGGCGTAAACATCGAAACCTTCCCCACCCACATCGCCGGGCTTCCCGTGGCTGTGAATATCAGTTGTCATGTAACGCGTCATATGACAAAGGTTATTTAATGGTTTTAAAATGTTCCTACTTTTTTGAAAAAAATACTTGCAATAATTGTTTATCTATGCTATAATTGTATGCGTTGAACAAATGCCGGTGTGGTGGAATTGGCAGACGCGCTGGACTCAAAATCCTGTGGTAGTGATACCGTATCGGTTCGACCCCGATCACCGGCACCAAGTCAGAACAAACTTTGTTTGTTCTGACTTTTTCTTTTTGAAAAAATCAGCGCGCACTCCGCTGTTCCTCCTTTTTCCGCAAAATCAAGATTTTGCGGAAACCCTGCTGACCAACTTGGTCAGTTTTTATTCAGTTAGTTGACTTTTAACTGTGTGTATGGTAAATTAATAAAAAAAATGCTTAATTTTTGGGGGGTCATTATGTTGTATAATATCAAGGATTATGGGGCTGTTGGCAATGGTGATGTTTTGGAAACATCTGCCATACAGGCTGCTGTTGATGAATGTACAAAAAATGGTGGGGGTACGGTTTTGGTGCCTTCCGGAAATTATAAAATTGGCAAAATTATACTTAAAGATAATGTTACATTAGAAGTGAGTGCCGGAGCGAGATTGTTTGCTTCTCCAAACCGCGAAGACTACAAAGATACCCCGGGATTTTCGGGTTCGTTATATAATCAGGGTTATGACCTGAACGAAGGTACAAGAATAAGAAACGACTTGGAGGATATCCGCAAATTCAGAGTTGCGATGATTTATGCCTGCGAAGCAAAAAATATTGCCGTTACAGGCAGAGGTATAATAGATGGCCAGCATGAAAATTTCTTGATTTCAGATAACAACGCACATCATGCGGGGAAACGCTGGCATAATGTTTCGTACAATGATGGTATCAGATGGTCCACTCGGTCAGAAAAGTTTAAATTCAGACACTTTCCTGTATTTTTTGAAGCATGCACGGATGTGGTTTTGGATGGAATTAAACTTATAAATTCTCCCGCTTATACTGTTCAAATGAGAAGTTGCGAACAGGTTCGGATAACGAATATTGTAATACGAAACTATGTGGGTGCTGAAAATTCAGATGGAATGCATTTCTCGTCTTGTACCGATGTCAGAATTTCGAATTGTGATTTTCAGTGTGGAGATGATACTATAGCAATAGATTCCAATGATATGAAACCCTCTGCGAGATTCCTTATCGAAAATTGTATTTTATTTAGCAGATTTAACTGTTTCAGAATTTTTACAAATTTAGCAGATTCTCCTGTAAAAAGGAAACTGGTTAAAGGTGGCAAAGTTAGTGACATTGTTATAAATAACATTGTTGTCAAGAATGCTTCGTCACTTATATATATAAATACCGATGACGGCGAGATTGAAAGAGTTACTCTTACAAATGCTTCAGGAGTTATCGAAAGACTTGGAACAACTTTTCTTATCACTTCACACTCTGCAAAGGTAAACCAAGTTACTTTCGCAAATTGGAATTTCAAAAGCCGTGGTGTAGGCTATATATACAGCAATGATCCTAAAAGCATAAAAAATGTTAAATTGGATAATATTGACATCGAAGTTTGTCCTTCAACACAAGCTTTTGGAAATGGCTTACATATGCCTTGCTCTGACTCAGGCCAACCAAACTATCCATTATCTCACTTTGTACCATACTTTCTGCAAATAGTAGAAGCAGAGAATATAAGTATAAGCGATTTTTCTGTTCGTTGGGGCGAAGCAGATATTGATGATATATATGAATTAAGAGAGCCTCATCCTATGTTTGATTTTTGGAAATTATCTCCAACCAATGTAGAAAAGCATTGGCCGGCAGTAAAAATTGAAAATTCCAAGAATATAAGCTGTGATAAGGTTTCTTTAGAGCCCTTTGGAGACGACAAGGCGATTGAATTAATTGATGTAGCGGATTTTCATATTGTAAACTCAAATATAAAAGATGCCGAAATAAATAGGGCTTAAAACTTTTTGTGCAAAAAATTAAACGCCTTTTTATTGTTTGCCAAGAATATTAAGGGAATTTATCCTTTTTTAGAATACTCTGCAAATAGCCGACATTCACCATATAATAGATATATGCTAATAGTATAATAAATAAAATAAGTTCAGAATTTTTAAAATAAATTACAATCATGACATAAATGGAATTGTTTTTTAAAAAAAAATAGTGTATGCTTTAGGTAAAGAGGGTGAGGCCAATGTATGAAATACTTAGATATGTAGACGAAAACATAAAGGAAAAGATTTCTTTGGAAGAATTGGCAAATAATTTTGGATATTCACAGTGGCATTTAAGTAAAAAATTTAAACAAACTACAGGTTATTCGTATACAGAGTATGTGAATAACCGCAGGATGGGAATGGCCGTATTGGACATATTAAATGGCGAAAAAGTAACTGAAGTTGCTTTGAAGTATGGCTATGATACAACCAGTGGGTTTAACAAGGCATTTATGACAAGGTTTGGGTGTAGTCCTAAAATGATGAAGAAGGAAACTATAAAATCTTATATTGAATATCAAGAAAGGCGTGATACTATGTATAAAATAACGGATAGGGTAGAGTTTTTAAGAAATGAGGCAGTCAATGTAAAGACTATGTCTGAAAAAGTTAAGCATATTTGGCAATTCCTTTTTAGATTGGGTGAGCTTTCGTGCAGCGACAATGACTCAAATATGATTATAACTGCTAAGTCGCTTTGCAATGTAATAAAAAATTCACCTGGCATAATTTTGGATAATGAGCTGATTGTTGGATACAACTTTGGCGACAATGGCCATAACGAAAAATTCGATATCAATGATAACGAAAAAACTCGTAAAAATTTGATGCAATGCGGATTTACAAAGGAACAAATAGATTTTTACTTTGCGAATGAAAATGTGTCAAAATATAAAATGATGCCATACAAAGAAGAATACACCCCACAAGAAAGTCAGTTGCACCAAGAACGAGCTGCAATGGGCAGATGTATGGCAAACAACCACACAGTCATAGGCTATGAAGAAGTGCTAAAGCACGGCTTTGAAGGACTTTTGGAGCGAGTGGAAGCCTTTGAGAAGATAAATGGCGAATCAGATTTGTATACTTCATTAAAAATGATTTGTAATGAAGCTGTAAAGTTTGGTGATAAGTATAGCGAGGAGGCTTTAAAGCAGGCTGAAACAGCCAGCAAAGAACGAGCTGCTGAGCTTAAAGAAATCGCAAAGGTGTGTCAAAATGTACCTCGAAAACCCGCTGCTAGTTTCAGGGAGGCTATCCAAAGTCTTTGGTTTGCACACATTTTAAACACTTGGGAAGACCGCATAAACGCAAATTCTTTGGGAAGATTGGACCAAATACTGTATCCGTATTACAAAAATGATATAGAAAATGGGGTAATATCAAAAGATGAGGCTTTTGAACTTGTTTGCTGTCTTTGGATAAAGTTATATCGCGATTATGATGTTCAGCAAAGTTGTGTTGGCGGAAGTGATGCAGACGGCAATGAAGTGGTAAATGACTTATCATATATGATGCTGGACGCAACAGAAAAACTGGATTTTATAAGATGTTTGTCTGTTAGATTTTCCAGAAATACCGATAAAAAGTTTTTAAAACGCGCGCTCGAAGTTGTTGGGCATGTTCAAAAGGGTATACCATTTTTCTTCAATGATGATGTAATGATTCCCGCATTGGAATATGGTAATATTGCCCACGAAGATGCTGTTGGTTATAGCCAAATCGGGTGTGTTGAAACTGTAATCCCGGGAAAGTCAAATCCGCATGCGGTTACAGGGGAAACAAATTTATTAAAGGCTCTAGAATACACCCTCAACGAAGGCAAGAGTATGGTAAATGAAGGCTTTACTCCCGGTATTAATACAGGTGCTGTAAAGGATTTTGATACTTACGAAAAGTTATATTCTGCGATTAAAAAGAATATATATCATATTCTTGATGTGTGTTGCAGAAAAGTTATGATTGCAACAGATGCTCATGTTGTCAACGCTCCAAAACCATACAAATCTCTTCTTACAGAAGGTTGTGTTGAAAGCAATCGCGATTTCAATGCTTATGGGGCAAAATATGATTATTACCAGATAATGCTTGGCGGAGTTCCAAATCTTGCGGATTCGTTGGAAGTAATACGAAAGTTTGTATATGAAGACAGAAAGTATACCCTGGAGGAAGTTGTTTACCAAATGCAAAATGATTTCCCTGACGAACAGATTCGGTTGGAATTCCTTAACAGGGCAGCAAAGTTTGGCAATGATATTGATTCAGTGGATTTTATTGCACGGGATATCATTGATTATTCATGTAGCGTACTAACGGAATTAAGTGATAAATATGACCTTTTATTCCACGCACAACCATTTACCTATTTGTGGATGGTTGACGACGGAAAGGTGATGGCTGCAACACCTGATGGAAGACACAAAGGCGAGATAATAGCTTATAGTGTTTCGCCAATGCAGGGAAGGGATTTCAATGGGCTTACTGCACTGTTTAACTCTCTTGCAAAACTGCCTACCAAAAAAACCCCGGGAACAACTTCTGCAATTGTCGAGGTTGACCCTGCAGCATATTCAGATAGAAATATAGATTCTCTTGTTGATATTCTTTTGACAGCCGGCGAAAAAGGGCTTTCAAATGTCCAGTTTAATACTGTAGACAAAGAAACATTGATGGAAGCACAAAAGCACCCGGAGAACTATAATAATCTGGCAGTGCGTGTATCGGGATTTAGTCAGAAGTTTAACTTGCTTGATAAAGATTTGCAAGACCATATTATAGGAAGGACAAAACACAAATGTCTTTAAGTGCAGATATTTTCAACATTGAGAGAGCATCCTTAAACGACGGTCCTGGTATCAGGACTGTCGTTTATGTGAAGGGTTGTTCGCTCTCGTGTGTATGGTGTCACAATCCGGAAGGAATAAAGTTTGAAAACGAAATTGCATATTACAGCAATCGCTGTGTTTTGTGCGGAAGTTGTCAAAGAGTGTGCCCGCAAGGTTGTTATGAGGTAATGGATGACAAATTGAAAATCAATTATGATTCTTGCATAAAATGCCACAAATGCACAGAAAATTGTTTGACCAATGCGTTGAAGTTGTGTGCAAAAAGTATGACATCGGATGAGGTGCTTCTGGAAATTTTAAAGGATAAGGAATATTTCGACAAATCCGGCGGTGGAGTAACCTTTTCGGGCGGAGAGTGTCTTTTGAATACAGATTTTATGTGTGATATACTGAAGAAATGTAAAGAAAAAGGCATCAAAACACTTGTGGAAAGTGCATTCTATGTACCTTGGAAGAATATCGAAAGTGTAGCTTCCTTTGTTGATATGTTTTATGTGGATATCAAACATATGAATTCAAAAAAGCATAAAGAGTACACCGGTAAAGGAAATGAGCTTATATTGGATAACATTGCCAAGCTTGTTGAAATATGTAACCGTGTTATGATACGAATACCTTTAATACCGGGTGTTAATGATGATAAAGAAAATTTGATTGCCACATACGACTTTGTAAGCAAATTGGGCATTAAAAATATAATGCTTCTAAGATATAATTCCCTGGGGGAAAGCAAATATACGGCACTTAACAAAAAGTTCTTTGTCCCTAAAGGCTCTGAGCAAACCGAGAATAGTATGAAAAAATTATGTTTTGACTTGAATGCTCAAATACATAACCCTGAATTCTTTATAACTGAATATCTATAATGCTAATAGCCTTTATACTGTGTTGTATTTAAGGATATAAGCAGGCAGAAAGAAAACAACATATCAAAAAACCTACTCTTTTGAGTAGGTTTTTTGATTACAACATAGTTTGCTGCAGTATGGAGCAGGCAACGAGAGTCGAACTCGCAACGGCGGCTTGGGAAGCCGTAGTTTTACCGCTAAACTATGCCTGCGGCTATTAAATTTACCATATAAAAATACCACAAAAACGGTGATTTGTCAATGATTTTTCCTTAATTTGGGAGTGTAACAACAAGTTGCTACACTCCGCTCTTTTTTGCTAATCGTTCCAAATTCGTATCTTGCCCGCTTTTTGAAGTCCAACCAAAATATTGGTTATTACAGGAAGAACTATCATTCCGCCAAAACCCATAAATCTGTAGCCAAGATATATGGCAAGCAATGTAACCAAGGGGTTAAGCCCCAACTGGTCGCCAACAATCTTGGGTTCGGTGAAGTTGCGTACCACCAGAACAATCACATAAAGTAGAATAAGTCCAAGTGCAACAAAATAGTTCTGTGTGAACACTGCGACTATCGCCCAGGGAATCAAAATGCCGCCGGTACCGACTATCGGAAGTATATCGGCAATGGCAATAAGTGCTGCAATGCCAATCGCATTCTCGATTCCAAGAATTGAAAGGCCGATACTTAACTCGGTAAATGTTATTATCCAGATTATGAGGTATGCTCTCAGATATCCAAGCACTGTGCGACCAATGTGTTTTTTTGCATCACTGAAAAATTCTCTTGTTTTGGGCGAAAGTTGTCTTTTTAAAAAGTCTATTATATTGCTGTAGTCCATACTGATAAATACCGACGCCAGTATGGTAAAGGCAAATGATATGAAATAAAACGGTATCCGCGTTGTAACCCCTGCAATCCCCGATACTGCAGACGAAGAAATCTGAAGAATGTAATTTCTGACCTCGTCAAATGCGTTTTCTGTCATAGAATAGATTTGTTCAAGGGTTTGTGGTGAGATTTGGTTGGAAAGGTCCTTGACCATGTCCGCAACCTTGTAAACATACGGCAGAATCTGGGTGTCATAGTACTGTGGAAGATTTAAAAATAAATCCTTGATTGAAGCAAAGATTTTTGAGCCGACAATCCAAATAACAAAGACTATCGCCACATACTCAAGCACCAAAACAATAACCCCTGCGAGTTTGCGATTCATTTTTGTTATTTTGCATAAGCCTGCAACTGCAGGTCTTGCAGAAAAGGCTATAACAAAACCTATCAAAAACGGCATTATCCATCGCATTGCATAGCGTATGCACAAGAAAGCTATTACAGCAATCAAGGCAAAATATGCAGTATTTATGATAAATTCTCTGCGCTTTTCTACCTTCTCGGTTTGCATATTATCACTCTTTCGTAAATAAATTTGTTAAGAAATTTTTATCTTTGCTTAATGACATTATATACCACCGCTGCCGCAAAGTCAACAAAAAGGCACATTTAACTGAATAATTTATGGTGCGAAGGGACCAGTTTGCCACAGGGCAAACATATGGGTCGAAAAAACCAACATTGTTTTAAGGAAAAGTGAATAGTGAAGAGGTAATAAGTAAAAATCGACATCATTCTTGCGAATAATGTCGATTTTTGGGAAAGCAGAACCATAATGATATTTTGTTTTATATATAAATTAAAATATCATTTAAACACTTGAGAATATTTCTTTCTTAAAATATT
>JAZNAJ010000215.1:0-1569 GCA_045586445.1 Clostridia bacterium
TCAACCAATCGTTCAAAGTCAGACACCAAAATTGCAAATGGTACGCTGAAGAACAGTATTATAAAGTATAAAAAGCTACCCCACTTAAATCTCTTTAAAGTGTTTTTGAATATACCCTTATTAAACAATAATGTATTTAAAGTCATAACCCAATCCTCCCAACTCATAGATAAATACTTCCTCCAAGGTCAGATTTACCTTGTCATAAACAACCGGAGCATATTCCTCAATTTTTTTACCGATTTCTTCGCTATCCCCCTTGACAATCAAGGTATAAACCGAGCCGGTCTTTGAAGTATGCAAAACATTCAGGTCTGTTTCCAAGGCTTTAGGCAATTCGTCCCTGAATACCAACTGAACCTTTTGAATGTTGCCCTTGAGGTCATCAAGTGGTTTTTCAATAACCATCTTGCCGTTATGTATAATCCCAACATAATCGCAAATATCCTCAAGTTCACGAAGGTTATGCGATGAAACAAGCACCGTCATCTGTCTTTCAGCCACATCAGCAATGATTATATTCATTATCTGTTTTCTCATCACCGGGTCAAGTCCGTCAAGAGGCTCGTCAAGAATAAGAACCTCGGGTATGCACGAAAGCACAAGTCTGAACGCCACCTGTTTCTTCATTCCCTTTGAAAGACGGCGAATTTGCCTGTTTTCTTCTATCTTAAGTACCTTGCCAAGCTTTTCATATCTTTCACGATTGAAGTTCTTGTATGTATCCTCATAAAACTTCGCCATTTCTTTAACAGTAAAACTGGGGAAGAAATACCAATCGTCATTGATACAAAGTATCTCCTGTTTAAGTTTTGCGTTCTCCCACACAGCCTCGCCATCTATCAAAACAGTACCGCTGTCCTGCTTTAATACACCCATAAGGTGATTTATAATCGTGGTTTTTCCCGCCCCGTTAGGGCCTACAAGCCCATATATACTTCCCTTGGGAACAGTCATTTCAAAATTGTCCAAGGCACAAAAATCGCCAAATTTCTTTACAATATTTCTTACCCTAATCATTTTGCATCCTCCAGTTCTTCAAAAATCCTATCCAAGACACATTCAAGTTTCTCTCTCCCCTCGCCATAAAAAGCAAGTTCTCTCGCTGTTTCGGTCAGTTTAATATAAAGTCTGTCAATCTGTCTTGGGTCTGTCTTCGGCACTCCTGCAACAAAATTTCCTTTACCTCTGACAGAATAAATTATCCCCTCTGCCTCAAGAGTTTTGTATGCTCGCTGTACTGTATTGGGATTGACCGTCAAGCTGACCGACAAATCCCTCACCGATGGCAACTGCTCGTCTGCGCCAAGCGCCCCGCACATAACAAGGTCCTTTATGCCCTGAGTAATTTGCTCGTGCAAGGGCTTGTCGTTTTTATAATCCAATTTTATCACATAATCACCTCGACTTAACTGTATTGTCTGTATTAATACAGTTATAATATAACACCACTTATGTTTTTTGTCAATAGTTTTAATATAAAAATTTAAAAAGGTCTTTCATCATGGTCGAGGCACAAAATATAAAATTCACATTCATCGCAGCAACATTCAATTGGTTTTCCCAACC
>JAZNAJ010000216.1:0-2719 GCA_045586445.1 Clostridia bacterium
AATCGTATGGAGATAATTCCAAAGTTACTTTATCGCCCGGTAAGATACGGATAAAGTTCTGACGAAGCTTTCCGCTGATATGAGCCAGTACTCTGTGACCATTTTCAAGTTCAACCTGGAACATTGCATTAGGTAGCGCCTCAAGGACTGTACCCTCTATTTCCAAAACATCTTCCTTTGCCACTTCATCCTCACCTCCATTTAATTTTTTATTAAAACACCACTCTACGCCAAACTCTCTTCAAACTCCGAAATTGCACGGCGAAGTTCTGTGTTTGTAACCTTTGAATTTTCCATAATCTTATCAGCAATATACTTACTGTTTCCCATTGTTGTTTTCAAATGTTTAAGTTTTTTCTTTTTAGGGCAATCAGCTTTTCTCAGGTCGCCATCACAAACATAGGCAAAAACCTCATCAACAGACATTACAACAAAAAACCTGTCTTTATCTCTGCCGGCTTTAGATAACACTATGTCCCCAATACTAATCTTTTCTTCCATACTATTTAAACCTCTCTTTTTAATCAACCAGGGTAAGCACCAAAGGCTCACCATTTGTAATTAAAACCGTGTTCTCATAATGTGCCGCAAGTTTTCCATCAGCGGTATATACTGTCCAATCATCATCGCCAACATATATTTCTCTTGTACCCTCATTTACCATAGGCTCAATGGCAAGACACATACCTGGTCTTATTCTTATGCCACGATGTCCGGGTTGAAAATAATTGGGAATTTCAGGGTCTTCGTGAAGGTCGCGACCTATCCCGTGTCCGCAATATTCCCTGAGTACACTGAATCCACCGGCTTCTGCAACGCGCTGGATTTCAGCAGAAATATCCGAAATTCTATAGCCTTCCACAGCAAATTTAATCCCTGCAAAAAAACTATCTTTAGTAACATCTATCAGTCGTTGAGCCTCATCAGAAATCTTACCCACGCCAAATGTCCGTGCCGCATCACCGTTATAGCCTTTATAACAAGCACCCACATCAAAGCTGACAATGTCGCCCTCTTTTAATGTGCGTTTGCCCGGTATTCCATGGATAACCTCGTCATTTATACTTATGCAAACACTACCGGGAAATCCACCATAGCCTTTAAAAGATGGTGTGCAACCCTGTTCTCTTATAAACTTTTCCGCTGCACGGTCAAGTTCAAAAGTAGAAATTCCGGGCTTTACCATTTCGCCAAGCAATTTAAGGGTTTCGCCGGTAACTCTGCCGGCTTCTTTCATATATTCAACTTCTGTTTTAGATTTGATTGTAACCATTATATATGCCTTTCAAACAATATCAGGACTTAAGGACCTTCAAAACTTCTTCGCTGGTATCGGCTATCTCGTCTTTGCCAACCGCTACTTTAAGCATACCCTTTTCTTCATAGTACTTTTTTAAAGGTGCAGTCTGTTCATAATATGTTGCAAGACGCTCGCGGATAACCTCGGGCTTGTCGTCTTCGCGGGTTCTAAGTATGCCACCGCAGTTATCGCAAATACCCTCTACTTTGGGTTTTCTGTGTTCTTTATGGAAGCTCGATCCACACGCCTTACATTCCAATCTTCCCGAAAGTCTTTCAACTATCTTTTCATCGTCAACTTCTAAAGTCAAAACTGTATCTATATTAATATCGGATTTATCAAGAGCTTCTGCTTGTTTGAGATTTCTGGGAAATCCATCGAGGATAAATCCGTTCTTGCAATCATCTTCATTTAATCTTTTTCTAACAATATCAATCATAATATCATCCGGTACAAACTTACCATCATTTATATATTTTTGTGCTATAGCACCAAGTTCTGTTCCATCTGCAATATTTTTTCTAAGTATCGCACCTGTGGAAATGGTAGGAATACCAAAATATTTTGCTATTACTTCGGCTTGTGTTCCTTTCCCTGCACCGGGGGCCGCAATTATAATAAGTTTCACTATCTGACACTTCCTTTTCTGTCATTTTAAACCTGTATAATTCTCATTTTATTAATCTTCCATACCAAATATTAGTAAAAACTCCACAAGGGGTGCCTTGCAGAACCTGTGTCTGCAAAACAACCCCTGTAAAGTCTTGGACAAAAGGCCATTTTATCCTATTCCAAAAATCCTTTATAATGTCTCATAAGCATCTGAGATTCAAGCTGGTTAACAGTCTCAAGAGCAACACCAACTACGATAAGCAATGATGTACCACCGATTGAGAAGTTAGCAATGTTAAGTCCAAGGTTCATAAAGATCGGGATAACTGCGATAATTCCAAGGAAAAACGCACCCGCAAGAGTAATTCTTGACAAAACCTTGCCGATATGGTCTGATGTTGGCTTACCCGGGCGAATTCCAGGAATAAATCCACCGTTTCTCTTCATATTGTTCGACATTTCAATAGGATTGTACTGTATTGAAGTGTAGAAATATGTGAAGAATATAATCAGCAAGAAATAAAGCACAGCATAAATCCAGGACTGACCTGAGAATACCCACAGGAAACCTCCCCAGAAGCCGCCGCTCTGTGCGGTCTTACCAAAGAAGCTTGCAATTGTTCCCGGAAATGCCATAATTGACATTGCAAAAATTACAGGAATAACACCTGCGCCAGCAACCTTAATGGGAATATGAGTGCTCTGTCCGCCATACATCTTTCTGCCAACAACACGCTTTGCATACTGAACAGGCAAACGACGCTCAGCTTCGTTCATCATAACAACGAATGCAATAACCAAAAGTGC
>JAZNAJ010000217.1:0-6776 GCA_045586445.1 Clostridia bacterium
AATTCCACATTCTGATATTATAAGAAAAATAGTTTTAATTGAAAAAATAAAGGAAACACCAAAACAGTTTCCACGAAAACCAAATAAAATAAAATAAAATAAAATAAAAAGGGGAGCATCGCTCCCCTTTTTATTTATCACTTATCCCTTTTCATATAAAGAATATTGTTGTTGTGTAATGAATAAAATTTCAGCAATTTGTTTTTGTTTATCCGAGTGTTTGATAAGTATTTTTATTTAAGCATCTACAAGAGCCTTACATTAAAATCGTTTTGATGAGGGGCCCGAGGGGAAATAATCCCCTGCATATTTTTATTATTTTATTATATCTTCAATATCATTTTTAAAGTTTTGTTCAATGGCTTTTGCATCAGCTTCGGTATTCCCGCAAAGCAGACAGTAGAGCTTAATTTTCGGCTCTGTACCTGAAGGTCTTATTACAAAATTATTATTATCCTCTAATTCAAGATAAATAACATCAGATTTTGGAAGAAGAATATCGGTTTTTTCTCCGCTTATCAAATCTGTGCGGACAGATGTTTTGTAATCCCTTACCGCAAGAACTTTCTTTCCGCCAAAAACCGATGGGGTATTTGTGCGGATGGATTCCATAATATTATTCATTTTTTCTAGGCCATCAATACCCTCAAAATTGGCAGAAACAACAAATTCATTATAAAAACCATATTTTTTGTAGATATTTTGAAGCTGGTCAAAAAGGCTCAGTCCCTTTTGACGATAGAACAAAGCCATCTCGGCAATAAGCAAACTTGCCACAACTGCGTCTTTGTCGCGGGCATAAGTCCCCGCAAGGTATCCGTAACTTTCTTCAAAACCAAAGAGGTATGTACCAACTTTGCTTTCTTCAGCCTCTTTAATCTTTTCGCCGATAAATTTAAAACCTGTAAGAACTTCTTTCATTTCTACACCATAAAAATTGCAGATGTCCTTTATAATATTTGTAGTAACTATGGTCTTTACCACAAACCCATCCTTTGGAAGAGTCCCAAGCTCTTTCTTCATTGACAAAAGATATTCTGTTAAAAGAAGACCCGTCTGGTTTCCGGTTAGGCTTATATAACCACCGTCTTTGTCTTTTATCATAATTCCACAACGGTCGGCGTCAGGGTCGGTACCGATTATAAGGTCAGCACCCTCTTTTTTTGCCAAATCAACCGCAAGGGCAAAGCTTTCTTTAAATTCAGGATTAGGAAACTCAACTGTAGGGAAATTTCCGTCGGGGTTTTCCTGTTCTTTTACCACAATAACATTTTCAAATCCAACCCTCTTAAATATTTTAAGAACAGGCTTAAGACCTGAACCGTGAAAAGGTGTGTATACAAACTTCATATCCATACCATGCTTTTTGATAAGTTCAGGATTGGCACATTGTTTTTGAACCTCGTCAAGATACAAATCTTCGGTTTCTTCGCCCATAATTTCAATCATCCCAAGAGTTTTTCCCTCTTCAAAATCCAGCATTTTTGCACCGCCGAACATGGGTGTCTTTTCGATTTCTTCAAGAACAACCGATGCCAAATCGGGGGCAAGCTGTGCTCCGTCGTTGCCATAAACCTTGTAACCATTGTATTTTGCAGGGTTGTGACTGGCAGTGATAACAATACCTGCATCGGCATTTTTGTTGCGCACTGCAAACGAAAGTTCAGGAACAGGCTTAAGCTCGCTGAAAATAAGAGCCTTGATACCATTGGCAGCAAGCACACAAGCGGCAGTTTTTGCAAACTCGTCGGATTTTATACGACTGTCATAGGCAATTGTTACCTTTAGGTCTTGCTTTGACGGGTTGGTTTTTATAAGCTGATTTGCAAGTCCCTGGGTTGCCCTTGCAACCACATATTTATTCATACGGTTAAGCCCTATACCGATAACACCCCTAAGCCCTGCCGTTCCAAACTCCAATGACCTGTAAAATCTATCTTTGATTTCCTTTTCATCGGATTGTATTTTTTCAAGTTCTGCTCTCTCATCGGGGGTAACATTGTCAAGCCAACGCATGTATTCTTCTTTGTAATTCATAGAGTACCTTCCTTTATCTGTAATGATAACTACATTATAATATATTCAAAAATCAATTGCAATATTTTTATTAAAAAGATTGATATTTTATCAAAAATTTGATATGATGTATATATTGGATTTTTTAGAATTTTGGGGGATTTTGTATTATGTTAGCAATAGGCTCAGACCATGGCGGAATAAATCTTAAAGGTCTTATCAAAAAGTATCTTGAAGAGAGGGGAATAGAAGTCAAGGATTTTGGCACATACGACACAAATTCCTGTGATTACCCCGATATTGCAGAAAAAGTTGCGAAAGCAGTTGTTGAAAATGAATGTGAAAAAGGCATCCTGGTTTGCGGAACAGGAATAGGCATGAGCATCGCTGCAAACAAAGTAAAAGGCATCCGTGCAGCACATGTAACTGATACCTACAGTGCAAGAATGGCAAAGGAACATAACAACGCCAACATAATCTGCCTTGGGGAAAGGATTACCGGTTGCGATTTGGCGATTGAGATAGTGAAAGCCTATATAGATGCCGAGTTTGGCGGCGAAAGACACCAAAAAAGAGTCGACAAAATTATGGCACTTGAGGGATAATAAGGTCAATTTCAAAAAATATAAATGTGGAAGCCCGCTGATTCAGGAATAATTATAGACAAATTGGGGGAATTTTAGTCCATTAACGAAAGGAGAATTTTTATGCCAAAGGTAAGACGCGTGAAAATTGGTGATTTGCACATTGGAGCAGGGGAGAATATTGCTGTGCAGTCAATGACCACCGAGTATACTGCAGATGTGGAAAAAACCGTGGCACAGATAAAAGCTCTTGAAGAATGTGGATGTGATATTGTAAGGGTTGCGGTCCCCGATGAGGAGTCGGCACGGGCAATCTTTGAAATAAAAAACAGAATAAATATTCCCCTTGTGGCAGACATACACTTTGACTATCGCCTTGCCTTAATCGCTATGGAACGAGGCGTGGACAAAATCCGCATCAATCCGGGGAACATCGGCGGCGAGGACCGGGCAAAAGCGGTTGCTGAAGAGGCAAAAAAGAGGGGTATCCCCATCCGCATCGGTGTCAATGGCGGCTCTTTGGATAAAAAACTCCTTGAAAAATATGGTTCTGCCACACCACAGGCTATGGTAGAGAGTGTATTGGAGCATATAAAAATTCTTGAAAAATATAATTTTTACGATACAGTGGTATCAATAAAATCTTCGGATGTAAAAAAGACCATCGAGGCGTATCGCCTTGCAAGGGAAACCTTTGCATACCCATTGCACCTTGGCGTTACCGAGGCTGGGACTTATGAGGGCGGAATTATCAAGTCGGCAATCGGTATTGGCTCGCTTTTGGCTGACGGGATAGGCGAAACCATAAGGGTTTCGCTCACCGACGACCCTGTCCGCGAGGTAGAGGCAGGCAAGCGGATTTTAAAGGCATTGGGGCTTCTCAAGGGCAAAATTCAGGTGGTTTCGTGTCCAACTTGTGCAAGATGCCGTATAAATTTAATAGACATAGCCAAAGAAGTTACGGCTCGCCTTGAAAATATGGATGGCGACCTTAAGGTTGCCGTGATGGGCTGTGCGGTGAATGGCCCGGGCGAAGCAAGGGATGCCGACATTGGCATCGCTGGTGGCAATGGTGACGCACTGCTTTTTAAAAAGGGCGAAATAGTGGGGAAAATCCCCGAAGATAAAATTGTTGAAAAACTGATTGAAGAAATTGAAAAAATGAAGGGAAAGAATTAAACTTGGCAGGAATATTGGATGTTTTTGACAAGGTTACGGTTTTGGAACCCTTTGCATCGGTTTTGGAAAAGACAGAGATTCTGGATTTTTTTGTTGATGTAAAAGGAATGGGCGTGCGAGTTGAAATTCTGGCACAGGAGCTTATTTCAAAGCCTGACCTATATGAATTCTGCGACCGTGTTCAAAAGACTTACGGTCTTAAATTTGCAGATATAAAAATTAAATACAAGAATATTGAATTTTCTGACGAGTATTACCGCAATCTGTTGGTTTCTCTCTTCAGGGAAAACAGTATTTGCAAGGCTTTTCTTGTGGGGAGTTATGCACAACTAACTGACGGCGTTTTAAAAATTTCAAACATAAAATGCGGAAAAGAAATTCTTGAAAAAAATAATTGCGAAGGTACAATCAGGGAAATCATCAGCTATGAGCTTGACCAAAATATAAGGGTTGAAATTGATGCTGATGACCTTGATATGGAAGAATATAAGGAACGCCAGAAAAAGCGCCAGGAGAAACTGGACAAAGCCGCAGCGGCAGTGGTACGCAAAGAACCGCCAAAGGAAGAAAAGTCCGAACCTGTGGAAATTCCAAGTTCGGGGCTGGTGTTTGGCAAGCCAATAACTGAAACTGTGATACCTATGCTCGAAGTAAGAGGGGGCATGGGTATTTGTGCTGTTTGCGGTGAAGTTCTTGATGCAGAAATCCGCGAAATCAACAAAGACGGCAAATTGATGTATATTGCGGTTAATTTTGATGTAGGCGACGACAGCTGGGCGATAAGCTGCGAAATATTCGGAAAGGCAGAGGTTGTCAAAAAGGTTGTTCCCGCAATCAAAATCGGCAACATTTTGACACTTCGCGGCAACTATGAATATGATGACAGAGCAAGATGCGAAAAAATGAAGGTTTTGTCGGTTGCGATAAACGAAAAACCGCCCATGAGAATGGACACAAGCGAAGAAAAACGCGTGGAACTTCATTTACATACCAAAATGAGTGCAAAAGACGCCATAACCTCGGCGCAAGACCTGATAAAGCGCGCGGCAGCGTGGGGGCACAGTGCGATTGCCATAACAGACCATGGTGTGGCGCAGGCCTTTCCCGAAGCCTTTGGAACATTGAGAGAGGTGCGAAAAAGCGGAAAAGACTTTAAACTGCTTTATGGTACCGAGGGTTATTTTATACACGATTTGCCTTTGGGGATGGATTATCTGGCCAAAAGCTACAAAGACGAAACCTACATAGTTTTTGACATAGAAACAACGGGGCTAAACCCCGAAACCGAGGATATAACCGAGATAGGTGCAGTAAAAATAATGAACGGGAAGTTTGTGGATACCTTTTCGAAGTTAGTCAACCCTAACAAGAAAATCCCCGCGAACATAACAACCCTTACAGGGATAACAAATGAAATGGTTGAAAATGCACCTCCAATCAGCGAAATTTTGCCCGCCTTTCTGGAGTTTTGCGGTGCAAACAAGGTTATCGCCCACAATGCCAAATTTGATGTCAGCTTTATTAAGGCGGCAGCAAAAAGGCTTGAACTTGAGTTTGAAAATGAAGTTTTGGACACAGTGGCGATTTCAAAGGATATCTTCCCTGATGAGAAAAAGCACAACCTTGAAGTTCTTTGCGAAAGAACGGGCGTCAAGCTGAAAAACCATCATCGGGCATCAGATGATGCAAGGGCAACTGCCGAGGCGTTTATAAAAATGCGGCAAATGAAGGAGAAGGCAGAGGATAAAATCCCGCCTGACTTTTCGGTGGACAAAAACCCCGAGCTTCTTAAAATGCCCTATAACCATATTATAATTCTTGCAAAAAACAAGGTGGGACTTAAGAATATGTACACCCTTATTTCCAAGTCAAACCTTGATTACTATTATAAAAAACCAAGAATACCCAAGAGTGTTCTTGCCAAATATCGCGAGGGCTTGATTATCGGCAGTGCGTGTGAAGCGGGAGAACTTTATCTGGCTATCCGCCAAGGCAAAAGTGATGAGGAAATCGAAAAAATCGCCGCATTCTATGACTACTTTGAAATCCAGCCTCTTGGAAACAACGAGTTTTTGGTTCGCGGCGGCGAAGTCCAAAGCCGTGAAGAACTTATGGAATACAACAAAAGGATAGTTGAGCTTGGCAAAAAAATGGGCAAGTTAGTCGTGGCTACCTGCGATGTTCATTTTATGGATCCCAAGGACGAACTTTACCGCAGAGTTTTGCAAGGTGCCCAAGGTTATGGTGATGCGGATATGCAGGCACCCCTTTATTTCCGCACAACCGACGAGATGCTGGAAGAATTTGCGTACCTTGGCAGACAGACGGCATACGAGGTGGTTGTGAAGAACACCAATTTAATTGCGGATATGATTGAGGATATTGAGCCTCTTAAAAGCGGCTCTTACCCCCCGTCAATCGAGAACTGCGAGCAAGACCTTTTGGATATGTGCCATGATTTTGCCCACAAAGTATACGGGGAAAATCTTCCTCAAATTGTTCAGGAACGAATGGACCGGGAGCTTAACTGTATAGTAGGCTATGGATACTCTGTTATGTATATGATTGCTCACAAACTGGTTAAGAAATCCAACGAGGCAGGGTATCTGGTTGGCTCGCGAGGTTCGGTTGGCTCGTCTTTTGCGGCGTATCTTGCGGGAATAACCGAGGTAAACGCCCTTGCCCCGCACTATATTTGTCCCGAATGTAAATACAGCGAGTTCTTTACCAAAGGCGAATATAACATTGGTATAGATATGCCTGACAAAGTTTGCCCCAATTGCGGAGCAAAGCTCAAAAAAGATGGATTTAATATTCCTTTTGAAACATTCCTTGGTTTCAAGGGCGACAAGGTTCCTGATATTGACCTTAACTTTTCAGGCGAGTACCAGGCAACCGCTCACAAATATGTGGGCGAGCTTTTTGGCGAGGAATATGTTTTTAAAGCAGGTACAATCGGCACAATTGCCGACAAGACCGCTATCGGCTTTTATGGCA
>JAZNAJ010000218.1:0-6283 GCA_045586445.1 Clostridia bacterium
GATCCGACTTGCGGCGCTCAGTTTTGAGATGGCAAGAATGATAACAGTGGAACTGCGGTCAAAGGTTTTGGGTGGCAAACGGGGTGAAGCCCTTGACAAGGCATACCAAACTGTAATTGACAACATTCGTATACCCGTGGAATACGGATGTGCCAAGGGTGGACTTGTAATGAAACCGTATGTAGATGGCAAGGAAATCAAGGTTGACTTCATTCAGGCAGACGAGTTCTTCCCGACGGGGTTTGATGACAGCGGCAATATTACGGGGGCAATTTTTGTGCAGACAATGACCTTGGGTGGCAGGTTCTATACCCGTTTGGAAAAACACAACCTTTCGGAAAGGGGCTACGAGATTTCTAACCGGGTATTTAAAAGCAGTGTCAGGGGCGTTATCGGCAGAGAGGTAGAGATGGCCGAAGTTCCCGTTTGGCAGGCGCTTGCAAAAGAGGTTGTTATCAGCAATGTTAAAAAGCCGTTGTTTGGATATTTCAGACCTGCAGTTGCAAATTCGGTGGATGCTTCATCGCCCTTGGGGGTTTCGGTTTTTGCCAATGCGGTAAACCTGATTGCAGATGCCAACAAGCAATACGAACGGATTTTGTGGGAGTTTGAAAGTGGCGAGAGGGCACTTGTTGCCAACAGTATGGCGTTTAAACGAGAGAAAAACGGCAAACTTTGTTTGCCTGACCGCCGTCTTTACAAAACTTTGGATGTGGAGGATGTTGATTTCTTTCGCGAGTGGTCGCCGGAATTAAGAGAAAAAGCGCTGGCAGACGGACTTGACAAGATATTCAGGCAGATTGAATTTAATTGTGGGTTTGCTTACGGAACTATTTCGACCATGGACGACCGCGACCGAACTGCCGAGGAAATACGCAGTTCAAAGCAACGCAGTTATTGTACCATTGCGGACAACCAAAAGGCTCTTCAAAACGCCCTTTGCGACCTGGTTTATGCTATGGATGTGTGGTGTACCCTTTGCAATCTGGCGCCAAGTGGTGATTACAGTATGAGCTTTGAATTTGGTGACAGCATTGTTGCAGACCGCAAAACCGAGTTTGACGAAAAGCAAAGCCTGGTAGACAAGGGAATTATGGCACCCTGGGAGTTCAGAATGTGGTATTTTGGCGAAGACGAAGAAACGGCAAAGAAACAATTGGCAACCAATTAAAAATATAAATGGGGGTTTAGCCCCTGAACCTGACCGAAATGTCGATAAACTACAAAACCAATGCAGAAGGGTACTGCGATAACAAACCGCGGGTTAATTCGGGAGTGTCAATGGCTTCCCGTATCTTGAAAGGAGTATGTACATATGACAAGAGATGAATTAAGAGGGATTATTGAGGGGATAAGTGATGAACAGCTTAAAAAAATTCTGGATATAAATTCCTCGGACATTGGCAAGGCAAAGTCGAACTTTGAGGAGCTTAAGGCTCAGCTTGAGGCTTCGGAGCTTAAGTCGGCAGAGCTGGAGGAAAGAGTTTCTGTTTTGCAACAAGGTCAGTCTGACGCAGAAAAAATGAAAGACGAGTTAGAGAGGCTGCAAAAAGTGATTGACCAAAAGAACCAGGCAGAACAGGAAAGATGTGCTAAAGATGAACTTTTTAAACGATTTGATGCAGCGTCAAAGGGTGCCGAGTTTGTAAACGACTTTACCCGAAACGGTGTGTTTGAACAGTTTAAAGCGGCACTCGCCGATGAAAAGAACATCGGCAAAGCGGATGGCGAGATTTATGGCGAGCTTACGGCTGACAAGGAGGGCATATTTGCCGAAAAAAAAGATATGCCCTCTGTGATTGCATCAACCGCAGGCTTTGGCGGCGCCATTTCGGACAATGATGTGCGCGAGATAATGGGTCTTGCGCAAAACTAAACAAAAAAGGAGATTTTATATTATGTCAAATTCAGTAACAAAATTCAAAAAGTATATAGATGTGTTAGACGAGGTTTACAAGGTTGCGTCAGTTACATCAGTTCTTGATGGCAACAACCGCCTTGTAAGACTTGGTGCAAACGCAAACGAGATTATCATTCCCAAGATGTCAATGGACGGTCTTGCAGATTACAGCCGTGAAAATGGTTATGTAGGCGGGGATGTTACTCTCACCAACGAAACAGTAACATTCAATTACGAGAGAGGACGTTCGTTCACAATTGATTCAATGGACAACGAGGAAACCGCAGGCGTTGCCTTTGGTCAGCTTTCTTCTGAGTTTATCAGAACAAAAGCCGCACCCGAGATTGACGCATTCCGCTTTGCACAGTATGCAAGTGTCAGCGGTATCGGCAGCGCAACTGCAACACTTACAGATGCAGACGATACTCTTGCGGCACTTATTGTGGCACAGAACGCTATGGACGAGGCTGAAGTTCCTGCAGAAAGCAGAATTCTTTTCATTACTCCATCACTTTACAATGGCGTTATGAACATTGACACAACCAAGTCAAAGGCAGTTCTTGATTCCTTTGCAAAGATTGTCAAGGTTCCGCAAAGCAGATTCTATACTGCAATCGACCTCTATGACGGTGCGACAGCAGGCGAAACTGCAGGCCATTACATAAAGAATGCTACATCAGGCAAAAACATCAACTTTATGGTAATCGAGAAGTCTGCAGCTATCCAGTACCAGAAGCACTTGGTAAGCAAGGTGGTTACACCCGAAGAAAACCAGACAGCAGATGCCTGGAAGTTCTTCTACCGTTCTTATGGTATTGCTGATGTTTACGAAAACAAGACTGCAGGCATCTATCTTCACAAGGCGGAGGCATAAAAATCCGCCAAAATCCAAGTAAGGGGGATGAATTTATGCGTACAGTAGGTCTTGTTGAAAAGACATCAAAAAAGACAGCTGCGGCAAAACCTAAAAGCGGTACTGCCGCGAAAGGCGGTGGCAAAAATGCACAAGATTGATGTGAGCCTGGGATATTACTATGACCAGTATTCCAAGGGTCATACGCCCAAACTGACGGCAGAGCAGTTTGAGGTTTCCCTCGCCAGGGCCAGGGAAGTTCTGGCGAGTATGGTTGGCAAAGATTATCAGGGAGGCTTTGATGATGAAGTCAGGGCGTGCCTTTGTGCCATGGCAGAGAGCATCTTTGAAACAGAGACACAAAAGGGCAAAAAGAGTGAAAACATAGATGGATATTCGGTTGTCTATGACGGCAAAAGTGTTCGGGCAAAGCTCTTTGATGTTGCCGCTATATATTTGGGAAGCAGTGGCCTTTTATATGCGGGGGTGGAATAATTGACAGAGAATAGTGTGGTTACATTGTTCCGCCCAAGACGAGGTGCAGGCGGTCTGCTTTGCTTGGGGACATTCCCTGCCTGGGTAAAATGCGAAGCAAGGGTTCGAAACAACGGTATGGGTGTTTGTCATGATGACAGATTTGACATACGCCTGAAGCTTGCTCATATCAGCGATGTATTGCCCGGAGACCTGGTATTCTTTGGCAGGGCAGAAGCAGGCTGTGTCAAAGCTGCGGAATGCAGAAGGATTGACGCTGTCAACCGTAATGGCTTTGGCGGGACACCCCATTGGCATCTGCGTTCGGAATACAGATACCGTTAAACCGCAAAGAAAGGAATGGTTAAACTGTGTTAAAACAAACTGCCGATTTTATTGAAACCTGTCCATATCTTGGCGGGCAACCTGTAAATGTGAATTATCTGGATAAAGGCGAGGCTTCGGTTTCGCTAGAGCAGTTGCCAAGGCTGCGAAGTGTAAGGGAATATTCCGATGGCGGAGCTTTAAAGGGACAAAGCTTTGTCATTGCCTTAAACGAAGCCTTTGGCACAGGTGAAGAAGACAGTGTTTTGATTTCGCAAAAATGCCAAAGCATCGAGAAATGGCTTGAAGAACAGAATTTAAGCGGGAATCTTCCTGTGCTTGGTGATGGCGCTGTGGCGGTGTCTTTGGGCGTTACAAAACAATTTGCACCTGTCAGAACAAACGGAATATCCGCAAGATATGAGGCAGAGATTGAAGTAATTTATTACAATAATTAATTTTTTGTGCAGGGAGCGGGCATTGAGCAAAGACTCATTCCTTGCTTCCTGCATTTGCTAAAAGAAAGGAATGATAATATGTCAGCAATAGTTAAAAGATGCAAAAAGCTTGCGTTTTATGGTGTGCCGAGTGGAAGTGGCGATGGTGCCACTTACACCTATCACCGAATGAAGGGTTTTGATGATATCACCACTTCAAAAAACCCCATCGAATACTCAAGACAGTATGTGGATGAGGAGTTTGAGCAAACCGATGTGGTGGGTTACAATCCGTCGGTATCATTTGGTTTTGACCGATTTGCCGACGATTTGGTACATGGCGACATTGTATCAATTTTTGATCAGGAAAAGGTCGGTGCCGACGCAGTAAGACCAATAATTATGGTGGATATAGACAAGGCGTCAGGAAATGCGGTTAAGAGAAATTTCTCGGTTATTGCCGAAAGCGAGGGTACAGGCGTGGACCTTTATAAATACAGCGGCAACTTCCGTGTCAAGGGCGAAAAGGTGTTTGGCACAGCGACCTCCAATGACGATTGGCAAACTTGCAACTTTGTGGAGGCGTAAATAATTTATGACAGAGGAATTTAAGTTGAGAGAGCAATGGACCAGACTGGTTATCTGCGGTGCAGAATACAAAATTGAGGTTTGCGAAGAAACCGCAAAGCTGTGTGGCGAGATTTTGGCAGAGGCAAGGACAGAACTTAAAAAGATCAAGAGTATCAAGTCAGAAATTGCAAACGATACCGATGTTTGCGCTTTTTTAAAGCGCAGCATTGACAGACTTTTGGGATTTGGTTCGGTGGATAAAATCTTTGTGGGGCGCAAGCAAGAGCTTTGCGACCTTGCCGAGCTTATGTGTTATGTGGTGTCGCAGATCAGATGCGAGTTTTTAAGACGCCGCGAAGCCCTGACGGCATAAGACGGGGAGGCGATTTGAGATGGGAAAATGTATGTTAAATGTTGCGGACAGCGTGTTTATCTGTGGTAAAGAATATGGTATTAATACGGATTTTTTGACATGGATTAAGATAGAACATTTGGTTTTTGATTATACACAAAGCACCCAGATTCGGCTGGCTCAGGCGTTGACTCTTGCCTATCCCGAATTGCCTCCCGACCCTGTTCAAGCGGTAGAGGGGATAATTTGGTTTTATTCATGCGGGGAAAGCAAAAGCAAAACGGAAGATACATCTGAACTGCCCGCCTATGACCTGTATGAAGACTTTGATTATGTGTGGGCGGCGTTTCGGGGGGAGTTTGGCATTGACCTGACTTGCGAAAAAATCCATTGGTGGCAGTTCAAGGTCTTGCTTGCGTGCCTTAGTGACGAGTGCAGATTTGCAAAAATTGTGGGATATCGCAAAATGGACACAAGCAGGATAAAGGACAAAGAAACCCGTATGTTTTATGAAAGAATGAAAAAGCAATATGCACTTGAGTCCCACAATGACCCAAAACTCAGGGAAATCAGGCTTACAGACAGTCTGGAGGCGCTCTTTGAATGAGATTCCCGTCAATTTGTGAAGAAAGGAAGGGATGTCTTTGGAATTTCAAAGGGACACAAACAATAATGATTTGACCAAATCGGGGCAACAAATGGGCGAAATAATCGCAAAGGGGCTTGGAGTTGGTCTTGAAGAAGGCTCATACAGTGCAATTACCGCTATGGAAAATGTGTATGTGGAGCTGGAAACCCTGACCAAGAATGCGGCAAAAAATGCGGAGAAACTGAACAAGAAACAACAGGAACGGCAACTTGCCAACCTGAAAAATGCCTTAAAGCTGGAATTTATATGCGAGCAGGAATATTATGAAAAGCTGAAGGTTTTTCGTGACGAAAACCTAAGGCAAGGCACCGATGCGTGGTACAAATGCACCGAGGAGATTGCGGCGTACAATAAAAGACTTTGCGACGAGGTCGAAAAGCAGTACGAAAAGCTTATAAAGATGCGTGATGACCTTGCCGACGACTTAAAGGACAATGACCCCTGGGTGAAGTCCGAGAAAGTACGATTTAAGGGTCAGGGACTAAACGGTACCGACTTGGTTTACAGCAGCACAACCCTCAAGGATTTCCGCGAGGAAATAACCCTGCTTGAGTTGTATGGCAAACGCTTAAAGGAGTTAAAAGAAATCGCGGGTGTCCCCGAAGGCATTTTTGACGACATAAGCAAGCTGAGTGTCAAGGATGGCTTGGCTGCAGCAAACTTGATTCTTTATTCTGACCGCGAAGCTCGGCAGAAGTTTTTTGAGGAAGTCGGAGGCCAAGCG
>JAZNAJ010000219.1:0-1828 GCA_045586445.1 Clostridia bacterium
TTTTATTTCGGATGCAAAAATTAACGCATCCCCACAAGTTGTATAATACAGGGGTTTTATACCAAACCTGTCCCTTGCTAAAAACAGTTCTTTTGCTTTGTCATTCCATATAGAAAAGGCAAAAATTCCATTTAAGTACTGGAGGCATCCCGCTCCCCACCTTATATACGCGTTAAGAACAAGTTCGGTATCACACATACCATCTGAATTTATATGTTTTTCTTTTAATTTAGTCTTTATATCATCAGCGTTATATATTAGCCCATCAAAACAAATGGTATATTCTGTACCATCGCATTTGACCGAAAATGGTATTTGATACTCCTTATCTTTGTTGCAATCAAACGAAGCACACCCAAACAATCCAAAACCACAGTTTTTTATTTTTTCTATACCTTTTCCGCGATGGGCAAGTGCTTTGGTCATTTTTCTTATATTTTCAACTTCGGAATCTATTCTTCGGTGCATATTTACAATACCGATTATTGCTGACATGAAATCACTCTCCTCATAATACTTCTGCATATAGTATATGCAGAATACAAAAATATGTGATTTCAGAAATATTTATTTTTTAATAAAATGTTGCAACCGGCTCTTCGGGAACAGAAGTCATAGAATAATCCTGCATATAAAGGACAGGCCCCTCTCCCTTGTACATTTTATGTTTTTCTATACTTATTTTCGCAGTAAGGACAATCCAATCGCCGCTTTTCATCATACCTGACCGATTAAGGCATAAAATACCTTTAAAAGCTATATCATCAACACAACAGGTCATGACAGGTCTACCTGTAATAAAACAGTCTTGCGGCATTCGGTTGTCTACTGCAATAACGCCTGTAAATTTAACAATTTTCCCGTCATACTTGTACATATCTTCAAGAAGGTCGCGATACCATATTGCATAATCCTTTATTTCGATTTCAATAACATCCGCTTCTATATCATAGGGGAGCGGGTCTTCGATATCGTCGTATTCTATTTTTCCATCCTTGTCTTCATAGATTATGTTACATTGACGATTCAATCCACGGACAATCTTGTGAAGCATTTCTTTGTCGATTTCATCAGAAAAACGATTAAAAACAACAAGCTCACAATTTTGAAGTTTGTCCACAACCAGGCTTCGCATATTTGCGTTGTAGGATATAAAGCTTCGGCTGTCGGCAAAGGTCATTTCTTGATAAAGAACCCAATCAGATGGCATTGCATCGTACAAATCCGCCAATTGCCACATACCATTGTATTCAATCAAAACCCTTTTTGCTTTGTACTTTTTCTGCAAATCTTTTAAGTTTGAAATATTTATGTCAGACTGATCTTCAATAAACTCAACAAAAACATTCTTATTCGCAAGGCTTGCCGAATCAATTTCAACCTCGCCTTCTTCACAAACCAAAACCAAGGTGCTTTCTCCACTTACAAATCGATTGTCATCAAGCGTTTCTTTCAAGAAAGAAGTTTTTCCGCTTTCCAGAAGTCCTGTAAATAAGTAAACCGCAGTGTCCATATTCAAAAACCCTCTCTTTTAATCAACTGACAAAAACAATTTTTCAATAGCTTCTTTATCAATATCTGCACCAATAACACAAAGTCTTCCAATAATGTCCGCAGAGCCCAATCTCACATCAGCTTCGCCCGGAATATAGTCAAAGTGAATCCACTTTCCGTCTTCACCACAAACAATGCCCTTTGCACGAAGTACCTGCCCGAACAAATGACCATTTTCCAAGTCATAAAGAGCATTTTTGATTTTTTCAACAGTAAATTTGGCGGTTGTTTCCATTCCCCAACTTGTGAATACATCATCAGCATGATGGGGATC
>JAZNAJ010000220.1:0-8848 GCA_045586445.1 Clostridia bacterium
ATATATGCAAAAACGATTGTTATTACTGTGGTCTGCGGTGCAGCAACAATTCTGTAGACCGATACCGTCTTAGCAAAAGCGAAATACTTGTCTGTTGTACCGTAGGATACAAGCTGGGGTTCAGAACCTTTGTGCTTCAGGGCGGGGAAGATCAGTTCTTTGATGATGCTACGCTTACGGATATTATACAGGCAATAAAGACCGGCTTTCCCGATTGTGCAGTTACACTGTCTTTGGGCGAGAGAACAACCGACTCTTACAAAAAACTTTTTGAGGCTGGTGCTGACCGATATCTGCTCAGGCACGAAACTGCTGATTCAAGCCACTATGCAAAACTTCATCCACCATCATTAAGCCTTGAAAACCGAAAAAACTGCCTTTTTGCACTTAAAGAAATCGGTTTTCAAACAGGATGTGGATTTATGGTCGGTTCACCATACCAAACCTTTGAAACATTGGCAAAAGACCTTATGTTTGTACGGGAGCTATCCCCCCAAATGGTTGGAATAGGCCCTTTTATCCCCCATCGGGATACACCCTTTAAGGATAATAAACAAGGCGATTTAAATCTCACACTGTTTCTTTTGGCTTTGGTCCGTATAATGCTTAAAAATGTTCTTTTACCCTCCACAACTGCCTTGGGGACTATTGCAAAAGATGGTACTGAACAGGGAATTTTGTCAGGTGCAAATGTTGTAATGCCCAACCTTTCACCGCCATCTGTACGAAAAAATTATATGTTATATAACGATAAAGCCTCGTTTGGTTCTGAATCAGCCGAGGGGCTTGACAACCTGAAGAACAGATTATCAAAAATCGGTTACAGTATTGCCGTTGCACGCGGCGACTTTAATAATAAATAACATTTTGACCGGGAGGGTTTTTCCTGACCGAGAAAGGAGTTTAAATTATGTCTAACTATAACCCTAAATCACTTGTTGCTGAAGAATTTATCAGCCACGAAGAAATTCTTGATACCATTGAATATGCAAAAGCAAACAAATCCAACCGCGAGCTTGTTTTTTCACTTATTGAGCGGGCAAAGGATTGCAAAGGACTTACTCACCGCGAGGCTGCCGTGCTTTTGGAATGTGATATTCCCGAAGCAAACACAGCTATCCGCGAGCTTGCAATAAAAATAAAGGAAAAGCTGTATGGAAACCGAATTGTTATGTTCGCACCGCTTTACCTCTCAAATTATTGTGTAAATGGTTGCACATACTGTCCATATCATCATGGAAACACTTGTATCACACGCAAGAAACTTACTCAGGAAGAAATCAGAGCAGAGGTAATTGCACTTCAGGATATGGGGCATAAGCGTCTTGCAATTGAGCTTGGCGAAGACCCTGTAAACAACCCAATTGAATATGTTCTGGAAAGTATAAATACCATATATTCAATAAACCACAAAAACGGAGCGATTCGTCGTGTAAATGTCAATATTGCGGCAACAACTGTAGAAAATTATCGAAAGCTCAAAGACGCCGGTATTGGCACATACATTCTTTTTCAGGAAACTTATCACAAAGAGAATTACGAAAAGCTTCATCCAACCGGTCCAAAGCATAACTACGCTTATCATACCGAGGCTATGGACAGAGCTATGGACGGCGGCATTGACGATGTGGGTATAGGTGTTCTTTTTGGTCTTGAGATGTACCGATATGACTTTGTAGGGCTTCTTATGCACGCCGAGCATCTTGAAGCCGCAAAGGGAGTCGGACCGCATACCATCAGCGTTCCAAGAATCTGCCCTGCTGAAGGGATTGACAAAGACTCATTCTCAAACGCAATTTCAGACGAAATTTTTGAAAAAATTGTTGCTGTTATCCGCATTGCTGTACCATATACGGGAATGATAATTTCAACAAGAGAATCAAAAGCGTCAAGAGAACGGGTTTTAAAATTGGGCGTATCCCAAATAAGCGGAGGTTCGCGCACAAGTGTTGGCGGATATATTAAACCTGAACCCGAAAATGAGAACTCGGCGCAATTTGACATAAGCGACACCCGACCTTTGGACAGCGTAGTAAATTGGTTGTTGGAGCTTGGATATATCCCCAGTTTCTGTACCGCGTGTTATCGCGAAGGCAGGACAGGCGACCGCTTTATGTCGCTTATCAAATCGGGCCAGATTGCTAACTGCTGTCAGCCAAATGCACTTATTACTTTAAAAGAGTATTTAACTGACTACGCTTCCCCCGAAACTGTAAAAAATGGGCTTAAAGTTATAGAAAAGGAGCTTGAAAATGTTCCTAACGAAAAAACACGAAGCCTTGCTAAAAAATATATTCAGGAAATCGAAAACGGAAACAGAGATTTCAGATTTTAAAAAAGGAGAGTTTAAATATGGTAAAGCACATTATAATATGGAGTTTTAAAGATGAATATTCTGATGTTCAAAAGTCAGAATTTGCAAAAAATATAAAAGAAGGGCTTGAGGGTTTAATGGGTAAAATTGATGGTCTTGTTGAAATAAAGGTCAACATTACCCCCTTAGCATCCGCCAATGGCGACCTGATGCTTGACAGCACCTTTGTAAACGAAGACGCATTGAAAGTATACCAAACCAATCCCGACCATCTGGCGGTCGCAAATTATGTCCGCTCGGTTGTAGATACGCGCAAATGTTTTGATTACGAATTATAAAAAACTTGTGCAATATGGTTTGTTATGATACAATTCTTACCGTAACCACTTAAGATAAATTTAGAAAGGTTGTGACTTTTAAATGAAATCAATTGTTATATTGCTCGATGGTGCAGCCGATACGCCTGTCGCCGAGCTTGGAAATAAAACGCCCCTTGAGGTTGCTAAAAAGCCGAACATTGACCGCCTTGCCGCTTTGGGAGAAATGGGTATGGTTACCACAGTTCCCGCTAATCTTCCGCCCGGCAGCGATGTGGCAAACCTTGCAGTATTTGGCTATGACCCAATGAAGTATTACACGGGTCGTTCGCCCCTTGAGGCACTTTCTATGGGGGTGCATCTTGAACTTACAGATACTACATTCCGCACCAATGTTGTTACTTTGTCAGAAGATGAGCCTTATGAACAAAAAACTATGGTTGACTACAGTTCTGACGAAATAACCACCGCTGAATCCTCGCAGCTTATAAAAGCTGTAAACGATGCTCTTAAAACCGAAGAATATGAGTTTTTCAGTGGTATCAGTTATCGCCACCTTATGGTATGGCACAATAAAGAGAATAATTTCTCGCTTACGCCACCGCACGACATATCCGACCGCAAGGTTACCGATTATTTGCCCAAGGACAAAACCATCCTTGAGCTTATGAAGAAAAGCTATGACATTTTAAAGGACCATCCCGTCAACCTTGACCGAATAAAAAGAGGTCTCCGCCCTGCAAATTCAATTTGGATCTGGGGAAACGGAACAAAACCCAACCTTGCCACCTTTGATGAACTGTACGGCATCCGTGGCTCGGTCGTTTCGGCAGTTGACCTTATTAAGGGAATTGGCGTTGGTGCAGGACTTAATGTTGTTGATGTTATAGGAGCAACCGGAAATGTACATACTAACTTTGACGGCAAGGCCGAGGCTGCCATTGGCGAGCTTAAAAACGGTGCTGACTTTGTGTATGTTCACCTTGAAGCCCCTGACGAGGCGGGGCATCGTCATGAAATTGAAAACAAAGTCAAAGCAATCGAATTGATAGACGAAAAGATTGTTGCGCCCATTGTTGATTACTTAAATCAATCCGGTGAAGACTTTTCTATGTTACTTATGCCGGACCACCCCACTCCGCTCGCAATCAAAACGCATACTTCGGACCCTGTGCCGTATATAATATACAGAAGTGATGTTTGCGTAGAGGGAAAATCGGTTTCATACACCGAAGCCGAAGCAAAGGCTACGGGGATTATAACAGATAATGGCTATACCTTAATGTCAAAGCTACTTAGAAAATAGCCTGTCCTATTTCGCAGACTACCTCAAAAGGAGTGTTTGCGATGCCTAAAAACAAAGTTATATTTTATATTTTAACAACCGCAGGAATAGTCGCAGGCCTATTCCTGTTTCCTTTTTTCTTAAGCCTTTTTGCACCATTTGTTGCGGCTTTTTTTGTTGCTGCTCCCTGTCAGAAAATCATTAAATATCTGCAAAAAAAAGTCAATCTGAACAGAGGAATCAGTTCTGCCTTAATATCTACCCTTATGGTTGTTTTTGTCATTTCCCTTCTGGGGATTTTGTTGCTTCAGCTTTTTTCACAATCAAAAAATCTTATTGTTTCTCTGCCATCTGCCATCGATTCCTTTAGGGAACAGATTAGACAAATCGGACAACAAATCGATGGTTACAAGCATAGTCTGCCCCAGGAGGTTTCAATATTTTTAGATAATCTTGCATTGAATTTCAAGGACTATGTTCAGGAACTTTCCGGACATGCAGCAACAATGGCGTTAAATTTCGCAGGTAATATAGCATCGCGGCTTCCGAAAATACTGTTGTTTGTAACTATGTTTATTCTTGCTACCTTTTTCTTCACAAAGGACTACCCTTTGGTTATAAATTTTTTAAAAGACTTATTCCCCGCAAAAGGCTTTATCTTTTTCTCAAGAATAGGTCATTTTCTGACCAAAGCATTTTCATCATATATCAAGGCTCAACTTATGCTTATGCTTTTAACATCATTTTTGGTAACAATTTGTCTTTGGATTATCGGCAAGTCCTACCCGTTACTTTGGGGAATTATTTGCGGTCTTGTGGACGCCCTGCCCATCTTTGGCACTGCTGCAGTTTTGGTCCCCTGGGCTCTTATTTCCCTTATTTATGGGGATACCTATTCTTTTATCGCACTGCTTATTATTCAGGTAATAGTATTTTTGGTAAGACAACTTGCCGAGCCCAAAATTGTAAGCCATCAAATCGGAATACACCCCTTGCTTACACTAATAAGCGTATACATTGGACTTAAATTTTTTGGAGTGCCGGGCGTTATTCTTGCCCCTATTGCAATGATGCTTATTGTAAATATTTATGTATCGTACAAAGAAAAGGCAGACAACTGATACATTCAGCTATCTGCCTTAAGACTTCTAAAAAATTGGCCTACTTCATAACTTTTCAAGGATTTTAAAAACTCTTTCCTTTTTCGATCAATGTAATTTTGATGGTAGTCCAAATCAATGTTATTACCAGATATATAGCTATAACCGAAATGGGACCTCTTGAAATCCACCATCTGGAATCGATATTTGAAATAACCGGATTGATTTCAACAAAGAAGTTTCTTATCTGATTAAAGAAGCCAACCCAAAATGCACCTGCCATCATTACAAATGCAAATATACCGTAATTGTAAAAAGTTTCCCTGCGATTTGCTATATTCAGCTTTCCACAGATACAAAGTGCAACTCCAATCACTGCCAACACACTTGCAACAACCTTCATAAGTGTCGGCATTATAAGTACTGTATCCGATGACATATAACCTGTTTCAATAAATCTGAACAGAATTATCACAAAAATACCCCATGCCAGATTTATCATATACTTGTTAGTTGTTGACTCTATCTTTGCACGCTTTGCGCGATTTTTTTCTCTTTTAAGTTCCTGACCCATCTTTGCCATCATAAGTCACAATCCTTCCATTTGTTTTTTATATCTAATCCTAATTCATTAAAGACTGTCAAAATTCATTTCGTTCATACATAATTACCGGTATAACAGCACTTGCCACTGTTTCAGTTCTGAGTATTCGTTTTCCTAAGCCTATGGTTTTGATACCTTTGCTTAATGCCAACGAAACCTCTTCCTCTGAAAAGCCACCCTCAGGTCCTACAATTATCCCAATCTCAGTTGCGTCATGTCTTTCTTGAAGCAACCCTTTAAGTCCAAGCTGACCTTCATGTCCAAGCCCTTCGTACGGCATAATAGGAAGTTCCATCTCTGAAAGTTGTCTAACTGCCTCCTCAAATGTAACCGGCGGTGCTACCGGTGGAATTTTGCCTCTGCCACACTGTTTTACGGCTTCAACCGAAATTTTTGTCCACCTTGAGGCCTTTTCTTCCCCCGCAGATGAAGAGCTTATCTTTGTAACAGACCTTTCCATCATAACCGGAACAATCTTTGCAACACCAAGTTCGACCGCTTTTTGTATAATCAGTTCCATCTTTCCTGATTTCGGCAAGCCCTGAAACAATGTTATTTGTGTTTCAGGCTCGGATAAGGACAATGACTCCTCAATTATTTGCGCCCGACAAACCGACTTTTCAATTTCAATCAACTTGGCAATGTATTCTCTTCCGGTGCCATCAAATACAATTATGCTGTCGCCACAGGCCATCCGAAGAACCTTTTGTATATGCCGTGAATCCTCAAATATATCAATGACATCATTATTTATATTATGAGGTTCTGTAAAAAACCTACGCATAATTCCGTGTCCTTCCCATCCAAGTCCTATATAAATTTTAAAACTATAAGTATTTTACCATATTAAAACCAAAATTTCAACCTGTTTTTTAAATTTAATTAAAAATACACGGCATACCAGCCTTTTTGGTGGTCTTTTATTGACTTTGATTTTTGATTTTGATATAATTAATTCAATACTTTCCGTTAAAGGAGAAAAATAATATGGATTATGTCGGGGCTTTGCTCAATGATACCATAGAAATATCAAAATTATATACTGTATACTATTTTGAATACTCAAAAGAATATATGTTCGCCGGCGAAACCCATGATTTTTGGGAAATGGTATATGTTGACAAGGGCGAAATAATAGCCATTGCTGATGGGAAAGAGCATCTTATAGGTCAGGGCGATATCATATTCCACCAACCCAACGAGTGGCATGAACTCAAGGCTACCGGTACTGTCGCACCGAATATTGTTGTGGTTTCGTTTGCCTGCAATTCTGAGGCAATGGGTTTTTTCAAAAACAAAATCCTTAAAGTAAATCAAAATGAAAAAAAGATAATTTCACGGATTATTGCAGAATATTCAAATGCATTTTCAAATCCGTTAAACATTCAATCAAACGGAACGCCCTCACCCCGAAAAGAATGTCCTGTCGGCTCTATGCAATTATTAAAAAATTCAATAGCTGAACTTTTGATTTCATTTTTACGCAGTCCCGAACATATTTCAAAACAAAAGATGGTTGTCAGTTCAAATAACACTGTAAACCTGATTATTAATTATATGCAAAACAACTTATACAATACAATCTGTCTTGGTGATATCGTAAAATACAGTGGTTCAAACAAAACCACAATCACCAAATTATTCAAGCAGGAATTTAATATGGGAGTCCTTGAATATTTTATATATTTGAAAATTGAACAGGCAAAATTATTCCTTCGCGAAGATTCCTATAACATAACTCAGATTTCCGAAATTTTAGGATATTCCGGAATACACTATTTTTCCAGGCAATTTAAAAAAGTTACGGGTATGTCCCCAACGCAATATGCCTCGTCTGTAAAATCAATGTTTCCGTCACCACAATAGTTCAACAAACAGAACGGGCTGTTTGAAAACGAATTTCGTTTTAAACAACCCGTTAATATTTTTTGTACCAATCGGGTGTTCCAACCCCGTTTGAGTGCCACTTTGAAAAATCTGTTTTCATCGCCTTAATAACTTCTGTCAGATTTTCCTCGTCCAATTTACCTTTTAAAAACTCGTACATATGTGAATACAAGCTTATGCGTTTTACTCCTTGACCGACAAGGCCATTTTCTTTCCAATACCTTGATAATTCGCTATAAAAATCAAAGGGCGATTCAAACATATCCATAACTTTACCCAACATATTCTCAAATCTCCCTGAATTAAAATAGCGTTCCAACACATCCTCTATCGCTTTCAACTTAATAACGCTGTCATAACTAAGCCATTTTGTTTCAAAAACCTCGTATGGTGCAAAATCTGAATGCCTTGTCATATATTTTGGTGCATTTTGTCGCAACTTTGAACCTTTAAGAAGCTTTAAAAATCCAAGCTGTAAAACATCTGGATTTAGTTCATAGACATCATTGAATGACTTTTTAAAAGTTTCAAAGTCCTCATAGGGAAGTCCGGCAATCAAGTCCAGATGCAATGTAACCAAGGTTTCATTCCTCAGTCTTTTTACATTGTGCGAAAGCCTTTCCAGATTCATACTTCGGCTTATCTCTGATATAGTCTTGAGGTTGGTCGTCTGCACACCGATTTCAAATTGGAATTTTTTTGCTCCCTCACATTTTAGCAAATCTATCTGTTCATCAGTCAGCAAATCTGCGCCTATTTCAAAATGAAAGAATGTATCCCCCTTAAGTGCCAGACAATGTTTCCATATTTCGTCAGCGCGTTTTCTGTCAGCATTAAAAGTTCGGTCTACAAACTTAATTGTCTGCGCACCGCTTTTTACAATCATTTCGATTTCCGATTTAACCCGTTCCAGTGGCAAAAACCTGACTCCGCTTTCTACTGACGACAGGCAATAAGCACAGGAAAACGGGCACCCTCTGCTTGTTTCGTAGTAAACCAGTTTTTCACCGTCGACCATTTTTTTAAGGTCTTCTTCTGTGTACGGAAATATCAATTCGGCCATATCGCAAATCTTTTCGCCATATATTACATAGCGGTCTTGTGGCAAATTATTGTCTAAAATTTGGGCTATGGTTTTCTCGCCTTCACCACAAACCACCCAATCTATAAACTTTGCTTTTTCAAGCACAGCCTCCCCATCAAAAGATATCTCAGGCCCGCCAAGAAATATCTTTCGTTCAGGTCTTAGTTTTTTCAGATTCTGGCAGATTTTCAGAACATACTCTATATTCCATATATAACACGAAAAACCATACACATCACAATCAGCGGAGTACAATT
>JAZNAJ010000221.1:0-2912 GCA_045586445.1 Clostridia bacterium
GCACTTATTCCCTGACCAAGCGAGCCTGTTGACATATCTACTCCGGGCACACCCTTCATATCGGGATGCCCTTGCAGATAACTGTCTGCGTGGCGGAATGTTTTTATATCTTCCTTGGGTATGTATCCACATTCAGCCAAAATGCCATAAAGCCCTGCCGAAGCATGACCCTTTGACAAAACAAATCTGTCACGGTCGGGGTCGTTTGGGGTTTGGGGGCTGACATTCATTTCCTCTTTATAAAGATAAGTCAAAATGTCAGCAGCAGAAAGTGCGCCGCCGGGATGTCCTGCTTTGGCACTGTGGATTGCTTCAAGTGCCATTTTTCGAACATTTGCGGCGGAAATCTGCAAGGAGTTTAGTTTTTCTGAATTCATTGCTGTAAACCTCCGTTTATGTATTATTAAAAGGGTTGTCAGTAGCTTTTAAAACCCTTACCAAGCACCTCTCTGGCGTCGGAAAGAATAACAAAAGCATTACTGTCAATGTCTTTTATTATAGTTTTCAGTTTTGTAATCTCATATTTCTTGACAACGCACAGAAGAATGGATTTTTGAGAGTTTGAGTAAAAGGAAGAAGCGTGCAGGTGGGTTGAACCCCGTTTTAACTCGTTTGATATTCCTTCTGCCAAAGCCTTGGGGTGGTCGGATATAATGTATGCCACCTTTGATGAATCACCGCCCTCGACAATAATGTCAATGATAAAGGTGCTTATATAAAGGGATAAGGCGGAGTAAAGCAGAATTTCCCATTGTCCAAAGACTATCCCGGCAGCACATATAATGAATGCATCTATTATAAGGACAAGCCTGCCAATGGAAATATTTGGACGCTTCTTTCTTAAAATTTGTACCACAATATCTGTTCCGCCGGTTGTGTAGCCGGCGCTGAATATCAAACCTATGCCAAACCCCATAAGAAGCCCGCCATAGATTGCGCAAAGCAATACATTTTCAGTAATTCTGGGCAAAAACCCAAACACATCGGTAAACACCGAAAGCAAAAACATACCAAACAGTGATGAAACCAAAAACTTTTTGCCAAAATGCAAAAGCCCCCAAAAGAATATGGGTATATTAAGAATGAATATCAGCGTGCCAAGGGGAAGCCCCGTCAAATGCCTGATTATAATCGAGATACCGCTTACGCCACCGGGGGCAATATCCGCCGGTGCCAAAAAAACATCAAGGGCAACTGCTACAATTAATGTTCCTACAATTACTGTTAAAAGTGATTTTAATCTGTTTCGCATTTTTACAACTCCGTTTTTTAATTTAGTATGTAAAAATGCAAAAAGTTTTAGTTTATGTCATCAATCAGATTTTTAAGAATTTCCAATATCCTTTCACTGTCTCCCTTGAGATAAAGATAGCCAATAAGTGCTTCAACTCCGGTTGCTGATTTGTAGTCAACCATATTTGCGTTTTTTGGTGGATGTGAATTTGTGTTTCGGCCTCTTTTATAAACAGTGATTTCTTCATCGGTGAGGATGTCTTTTACCTTTTGGTAAAGGTCGGATTGCGCCTTTGCGTTCACCATTTTGATTGCAGTTTTGTGGAGTTTTTGAACAGGAAGATTAAGGTCCTTCAAAAGGTATGTCCTGACAAAGAGCTCATACACACAATCGCCTACATAAGCAAGGGTGAGCGGTGAATATTGTGAGGGTGGGATTTTCTCGCCCATATTGAACTCTTTTGTAAATGTATCAAGCATCAGAATCCCTCACTTACGCCTTGGTGATTTGCTGACCTTGAGGAGTATCTTTGACTATTATGCCCATTTCACGGAGTTTATCCCGAAGCTCATCAGATTTTGCCCAATCCTTTGCTGCACGGGCTGCAGCTCTTTCTTCTATTATAGCTGAAACTTCGTCGCTCAGAGTGTTTTCTTTTTCTGTAAGAAGCCCCAAAACTCCGCCAAGTTCACGAATAGTGTCAATGGTGTAGGTTATGGTATCCTTGGAGAACCCAACGCCGCCGGTAATTTGCTTATTAGCCTCGGAAACAATTTCAAATATAACCGAAATAGCATCGGCTGTGTTAAGATCATCGTCCATAGCTGCAATGTATTTTGCCTTGAGCGAATTTATTGTATCAATATAAGCCTTTTCGACATCACTTGCAGTGCTGCGGATGTCAGCTTTTTCGGCTGCAAATGTCATATCGTCAAGACAGTTATAAATTCTGTCAAGACTGGACTTTGCAGATTCCATAAGTGCTTTGCTGAAGTTAATAGGACTTCTGTAATGAGCAGAAAGCATAAAGAAACGAATAACTTCATAGTCAAATTCTGCCGCAATCTCGCGAACTGTGAAGAAGTTACCAAGAGATTTTGACATCTTGCGATTATCTATGTTGATGTAACCGTTGTGCATCCAATAATTTGCAAAGGTTACACCATGGGCACATTCGCTTTGAGCGATTTCGTTTTCGTGGTGGGGGAATATAAGGTCCTGACCGCCACTGTGAATATCAATTGTCTTTGCCAAGAACTTGGTTGCCATGGCACTACATTCAATGTGCCATCCGGGACGACCAAGCCCCCAGGGGCTTTCCCAGGCAGGTTCGCCCGGCTTTTGCTTTTTCCAGAGTGCAAAGTCCATAGGGTCGCGCTTGTCTTCGTTTATGTTAATTCTGGCGCCACTCTCCAAATCCTCAAGAGGCTGATGCGAAAGCTTGCCATATTCATCAAACTTCTTTGCCGCAAAGTATACATCACCATCAACATTGTAGGCATAGCCTTTGTCCTCAAGGGTTTTAACAATGTCAATTATTGCGTCAATGTTGTCGGTCGCACGGGGGTGCCAGGTGGCACGCTTGATACCAAGTCCGTCTGCATCCTTGAAGTATTCATCAATATAACAATCGGCAAGTTCTTTTACAGTTATGCCCATTTCGTTCGCTTTGTTAATC
>JAZNAJ010000222.1:0-2198 GCA_045586445.1 Clostridia bacterium
GGCTTTTCGAAGAAAAGATAACCCGGAGGTCGCAGGTTCAAATCCTGTCCCTGCACCCAGAAACAAAGGACACCTATAGGTGTCCTTTGTTTTTGTATACAGAGATAGATTTAAGTCGGTGGCTTTTGAGTTATGAGACCGACGAGCGGAGCTCGTTGGGGATTGAGCGTTGCCGCTGCCGGTGGCAGATGAAGGTAATGCTCAATCTCCGTAGCAGTCAAAATTTGAAGTTGGCGAAAGCAACGCTCAAATTTTGGTAACTGCAAGGCGGCTTTTCGAAGAAAAGATAACCCGGAGGTCGCAGGTTCAAATCCTGTCCCTGCACCTAAAAATAATGGATATGCAATTTGCATATCCATTATTTTTTATATGTGATTGAATTTCAAAAGTTAAAACCGGTTTCTTTAGCCCGTTATTTACTCAATGATAGTAACTCTCTTCATTACAATTGGTTCAACAGGCACAGCTTCCTCGCCCATTGAATTGTAGGTTCTCTTGCCTTCTAAAAATCCATCTACCGTTTCCATACCCTCAATAACCTTGCCGAATGCCGCATACTGACCATCAAGGAATGATGCGTCGTCATAGCAAATGAAGAACTGGCTTGATGCACTGTCAGGGTCTTGAGAACGAGCCATTGAAATCACGCCCCTTGTGTGGGACAAGGTGTTTTGGGTAAATCCATTGCCCGAAAACTCACCGGGGATATTTACTCCACTTCCGCCCATGCCTGTACCCTCAGGGTCGCCACCCTGAGCCATAAAGCCCTCAACAATTCTGTGGAAGCCTACACCATCGTAGAACCCGTCTGTTACCAAATCAACAAAGTTTTGAACTGTCTGTGGTGCATACTCAGGATATAGTTCAAGAACAAAGTCCTCGCCATTTTCCATTTCAACCAATACTTTCACATTTTCACTTATCATTTGTTTGTCCTCCTTACCGCCGTTTGTGCCGAATATTATCAAAATCACTACTGCTGCAATAACCGCAATTCCTCCAATTATCCAGCCAAGATTATTTGCCGACATTTTCTTCTTTGCAGCTTTTTTATTTGAATTTTTATTATTTTTCATAAAGTTCGTTCCCTTTCACATAAAATAACCATTACAACACAAAGATATTGTAATGGTTATCCCCTATTTTGTCAATACTAAGAATGTTGCATTTTTGTTAATTTTTCGTTTTTGCTATTGTTTTTCCTTTTACTTTATGTTAATATTAATGTGTATATTTTTGAAAATTTTTCCGTAACTATTTATGGAGTTGAAAATTTAACCGAAACTGGAGGCATTAAATTGAAAAAGTATTTACGCGGGCTTGGATTTTATTTGGTCTTGTTTTTAATAATAATTACAATTTTTGTACTTACTTCCATGCCCGAAACAACAACAAACTACATTTATTCGGACCTTTTGAATATGGTTCGCGAGGGTCAGGTTAAGGAGCTGCAAATTATCGATACCGAAGCGATTGCAACTCTTAACGACAACACAAAGATTACCGTTGTTACGCCGGGTTACGCAGCTATTTATGCAAGCGTCGGCAACGACATTGAACGCCAAATCGTAGCAGGCACATTAAAGGTTGACACACCCGAGCCTGCGGCACCCCCTTGGTGGCTTAGTTTCTTGCCATCACTTGGGCTTATTGTGATAATGATTGTGTTCTGGGTTATATTTATGAAGCAAGCTCAGGGCGGTGGTCCGGGCGGCGCAATGTCCTTTGGCAAAAGCCGTGCAAAATTGGCAACTGACGAAAAAAACAAAAAGACCTTTGATGATGTTGCAGGCGAAGACGAAGAAAAGGAAGAACTTCGCGAAATCGTGGACTTTTTGAAAAATCCGCAGAAGTTCCGTGAACTTGGAGCAAGAATTCCCAAGGGCTTTTTGCTGGTAGGACCTCCTGGAACAGGTAAAACCCTGCTTGCAAAAGCGGTAGCCGGCGAAGCCGGTGTACCCTTCTTTTCAATTTCAGGCTCTGACTTTGTTGAAATGTTTGTCGGTGTGGGAGCTTCCCGTGTTCGCGACCTTTTTGAACACGCAAAAAAGAACTCACCATGTATTATATTTATCGACGAAATCGACGCCGTAGGCAGGCAGAGAGGTGCTGGACTTGGCGGTGGTCATGATGAAAGAGAGCAAACTCTTAACCAGTTGCTTGTTGAAATGGATGGATTTACCCTTAACGAGGGCGTA
>JAZNAJ010000223.1:0-7516 GCA_045586445.1 Clostridia bacterium
GGAACCTCCATCGTGGTCAGCTTTGCGTCATTGGGCATAATGCAGGCGATTTCGGCACTTGAAGTCAGAAAAGGAGGTCAGGAACGGGATGACAAATAAGAAGATAATCCGTGTTTTGATAGTTATTTCCGCATTGTTTCTGGCGCTTCTTACCTATCTTTTGTATTTTAATATGTTTCAGGCAAAGCATGTAGCGACCAATCCATACAACCGCAGACAATGGGATGACGAGCGGTATACAACCAGAGGCACGATATATGATTCAAGCGGAATTGTGCTTGCCGAAACAACTACCGATTCCGACGGGACATCTGTTCGTGAATATTCACAGGGCAGGCTATATAGCCATGTGATTGGGTATTCGTCAATGGTTTACGGCAAGAGCCTTCTTGAACGAAAATATGACAGTGAACTTTTGGGAAAGGGCGACCTGGATTTGTTTCAGGGGGACAAGAAAAAAGGTTTTGACCTTAATTTAACCATAAATAACACAGTCCAAAAGTATGCATATCAGCAAATGCGTGGCAGAAAAGGTGCGCTTGTTGCATTAAACCCCAAGACCGGGGCAGTGCTTGCGATGGTGAGTCTGCCGGACTTTGACCCAAACTCTGATGCATTGGAAAAAAATTGGGCGGACATAGTTGAAAATGAGGATTCACCACTTATTACCCGAGCGGTGCAAGGCCTTTATCCACCGGGCTCAACCTACAAGACAGTTACCCTTGCGGCAGCTTATGAAAACGGTCTGCAAGGTAGAACTTTTAAGGATATAGGCAAGTTTGTCATTGGCAATGTAACGGTGGAAAACTATAATAGTAAAATTTACGGCGAAATTGCTTTGGAAAATGCTTTTAAGGTTTCAAGCAATCAGGTTTTTTGCGAAATTGGGTATCAATTGGGCAGCGACAAGGTACTTGAAATCGCTCAAAGATTTGGCGTGGACAAGGATATTGCATTTGACCTTGACATTGCAAAAAGTCGCATCCAATACAAAAAGATGAATAATACAGACGGCGCATTGGTGTCGATTGGGCAGGGGCAATTGCTTGTTACGCCAATGGAAATGGCACTTGTCTGCTCGGCTGTAGCAAACGGCGGGAATATGATGAAACCGTATCTTGTTGATACCATAACCAAAAATAACACCATTATTTCAGAAACTAAACCCAAATCAATTGGTCAGGTTATTTCCAAAGAGTGCGCCGAATATGTGGGTGAGCAGATGGTTGAGGTTGTAAAATCAGGCACCGGCACAAATGCCCGGCTGAGTGGTGTGACAGTTGCCGGCAAGACGGGAACTGCCGAAAATGAAAAAAACAAAGACCACTCTTGGTTTATAGGTTACGCACCGGCAGAAGACCCCCAAATTGCAGTGGCGGTCATATTTGAAAATGATGGCAGAAGCGGAGGGGTTACTGCGGCTCCGGTTGCTGCGGGTGTAATCAACAAATATCTGAGCATAATAAATTAAAGAAGATACAAATTTTGAGATAACGAGGAACAGTATGGCAGAACTTTTTGAAATAAATAAAGAAGAAACCCTGCCACTTGCGGTATTGTGCGGGGTTGATACAGGTGCTTTTGATATGAATCGTTCAATGGACGAGCTTGAAAGCCTTGCCGTAACAGCGGGCGCAGAAGTAGTGGCACATTTTGTCCAGAAGTCTGCCGCATTCGAGGCGGCAACTTGTATCGGTTCGGGTAAGCTAATTGAGCTTGCGGATTTCTGCAAGAAAAACGAAATTGAACTTGTAATATTCAATCACGAGCTTACGGCGTCGCAGATGAGGAATATCGAGGCGGCTACAGAAGTAACGGTAATTGACCGTACTGCGTTGATATTGGATATTTTTGCACAGAGAGCAAGAAGCGCAGAAGGCAGGCTTCAGGTTGAACTTGCTCAACTTAAGTACAGACTGCCAAGGCTTGCAGGTATGGGCAGAGTTCTCTCGCGACAAGGTGGCGGCATCGGTTCGCGAGGTCCGGGTGAGGCAAAGCTTGAAACTGACAAGAGGTATATAAGACATCGGATTGAAAAACTTGAGGGACAACTAAGGGAACTTGCCAAACGCCGGGAGTATTCCCATAAGCGCCGCAAAAAAGACGGTGTAACAACAGTTGCGATTGTTGGATATACCAATGTAGGCAAGTCGACACTTCTGAACACCCTGACAAAAGCGGGTGTCTTGGCAGAAAATATGCTTTTTGCAACCCTTGACCCAACAGCTCGTGCCCTTGAACTTCCCGATGGCAGAGAGGTTATGTTGGTTGATACTGTTGGACTTGTCAGCCGCTTGCCGCATAATCTTGTTGAGGCATTTAAGTCCACCCTTGAAGAGGCGGTGAATGCGGATTTAATCCTTAATGTTTGTGATGTTTCCTCTGACGAGGCAAGGGAGCAGATAAACATTACCAAAACCCTGATTGCTGAGCTTGGTGGCGCAGATATACCAATGCTTACAGTTGCCAACAAGTGCGATACTATAGGTGAACAAACATTGGTAATGGGCGAGAATACGGTGTTCATTTCTGCCAGAACGGGTTACGGAATTGACAATCTGCTTAAGGCGATTTCCAATGCACTTAAGGCCACTTCAAGGCGACTAAGCATTGTTGTACCATATTCCGACGCAGGCGTTTTAAATATTGTTCGTCAAAATGGAAAGGTTTTTGCAGAAGAATACAAAGAAGATGGTATTTATGCAGATGTTTTGGTGGATATAAAAGATGTGGACAGAATAAAAGTGTATATGGAATAAATGTTATATAATTAAAAATGACTTAGACCTTTAAAATAAGGCTAAGCCATTTTTTGTTATATAACCAAAAAGTTTTGCAGACATATCAAAATCTGTGCTATTTTGCTTCCAGGATTTTCATTGCCACTTTTATACCATCAACGGCGGCGCTCATTATCCCTCCGGCGTACCCGGCACCCTCGCCGCAAGGGAACAGCCCCTTGTGGCTTACACTCTCAAAAAGTTCATTACGCTTTATGCGAAGTGGTGCAGAGGTTCGCATTTCAACCCCCGTCAAAATGGCTCCGCTGTCCACAAATCCTTTAATCTTTTTTTCAAAGTCAAGAAGACCTGTTTTCAGGGTGCTTGAGATAAAGCCGGGCAGACATTCTCTCAAATCCACAAATTGAGTATCACCCGTGAAAGATGGCATTACACCATCAAACTGATATGAAACCTTGTCTTTTATGAAATCCTTAGCCAACTGAACAGGCCCTTTGCCATTGCCAATGGTATACGCTGCACGCTCGTACTTCCTTTGAAATTCTACACCTGCCAAAGGCGAATCACCATCAAAATCCTCAGGCCTTACTGTGACAACCAAGGCAGAGTTGGAGTTATCTGCCATTCGTGCATGTTCGCTCATGCCATTAACGCACAGACAGCCGACTTCCGACGAGGCGTTGACCACAACCCCTCCGGGGCACATACAAAAGGAATATACACTGCGGTCTTCACCATTATAGGCAAGCCGATAATCTGCCGTGGGCAAATTTTTGTCAGCAGAAGCCCCATATTGCATTTTATTTATAAATTCGCGACTATGTTCAATTCTCACTCCGGCAGCAAAGGGCTTTTGCTCCATAGCCACGCCATGTCTTTCCAACATTGCATAGGTGTCGCGACTGCTGTGACCGGGTGCCAGGATAATGGCATCAAAATCAATATAATTTGAGCCGTTTAAAACTCCACCGGTTACCACATTGTCCTTGAAGATTAAATCGGTCAGGCAAGTATCAAACAGAACTTGTCCGCCAAGGCTCTTTATTTTTTCGCGGATATTTTTTACGCAATTCGACAGTATATCTGTGCCTATATGCGGTTTTGAATTGTATAAAATTTCTTCAGGAGCGCCATTTTCTGCAAAAGTTTTTAATACAAAACTTTGCAAGGGACTTCCTATTCGTGTATTAAGCTTACCATCAGAAAATGTTCCCGCACCGCCCTCGCCGAACTGTATATTACATTCGGGGTCAAGGACACCGGTATCCCAAAATCGCTTGACTGTCTGCTTTCTTTTTTCAACATTGCTGCCCCGTTCAACCAAGGTTACAGAAACTTTGTGAAGAAGTAGTGTATACGCCGCAAAAAGACCTGCCGGGCCACTGCCCACAACAAGGACTTTTTTTGTTTTTTCAGGAACAGAAACAAAAATGCCCTCAGGTTCATCAAAAACTTTGATGTTTGGCGGCAGAATCTTGTTTTCCAAAGTATCCGTTGTAAGAACTACTGAATATACAAAATGTATATCGTTTTTGCGTCGTGCATCAAGAGATTTTTTGTGTATATATGACTCGGTTGCCGTGAGATTGTTCTCGACGGCAACCTTTAAAGCTGCGTTTATTACTTGTTCTTCGGTGTGAAGAACGGGCATTTTTATTCCGCTTATAATTATTTTTTTCAAGGGATTACTCCGCCTTTCAGCTTCTCTTTTCGGCTTTGACAGTAACCTCGGTTATACCATCACGAAGTTTAACACCCTCAGGCAAAGCAAGGCCGGCAACTGCCGTATTTTCGTCCATTTTATCCAAGTCAATCTGCTTGGTCATAATTTCATTTACGGTTTCCAGTATATCGTTTTCGGCGTAGATTACAATGCTTGACGGCTGAACACTGATTTTATAGTTATCAGCACCACCGGATGCCCTTGCATCAACCTTCACAGGAACAGTTTTCAGCTTGTAAACAGGGCAATCTATATCTACTGTTTCAATATCTATTTTCACAAGGTCGTAGATTTGGTCGTCCTTAGAAATTCTTCGGTCGTCTTTGTTGAAGAAAAATAACTTTTCAGTATCTTTTATGTCAGCAGACCTGTCATCAAACCGAAGTTCTGCACCCACACTGCCGATACGGTCAATTAATGTCGAAGCACCTGTAAGGCTGACGGTTTTAACTGATGGGGTGGCAGGGCCTGCAATGTAGCCATTTGCGATGTTGCCAGAAGTGACTATTTCAACTTCGCGTTTGGCGGTAACGATTTTGTCAATGAAAACACTTGCATTGTAGGGCTTTTTACTTACAATTTCATCATATTCATAAGGAATTGATATACTTATGGGCATACTGAAGGTGCCTGTTTTGCTTATATTTGTAAGGTCAACTGTTGCATAAATGTTTTTGTTGTCGATATTGGCGATCCTTTTGCGACTTCCTCTGATTTTAAGCTCAACAGTTGCTTTTGAATCACTTACAAGGCACAGCCCTTTATCCTCAAGAATACCCTCGTTTGAATACCTGATTGGTATATCTCTGACAGTAATATCTACGGATGGGTCAATTACGGCAATAATATAAAACCAAAGGAGCAACGCAACAATAAAAGATATAAATTTGAGCACTGAATCTTTCAAGAAAAAGTCTTTCATCTGTTTTTCTCCTTTCTTGCAAAAATCTGCTTTTTGAGTCGGTTATCTTTTTTCTTGATGTCAAACAGGTCAAGCAAATTCGCCTCAAGCTCTTCGGGTGTAAGACGCATATTAAGGTCCCCACCGCAGGCGATGGAGATAGCACCGGTTTCCTCTGAAACTATAACAACCACTGCGTCGGATTCCTCTGACATGCCAAGGCCTGCACGATGTCTTGTGCCAAGCTCTTTGCTGACATTGGGATTTTGCGACAGGGGCAGGAAACAGCTTGCCGCTTCAATTTTGTTGTTGCGGATAATAACTGCGCCATCATGAAGTGGGGTCTTGGGAACAAAAATGTTGGTCAAAAGCTCCGCTGTAACATCTGCGTTTAAGGTAATGCCTGTTCCCACAATATCACCGATTTTGGTTTCGCGTTCCATAACAATCAAAGCCCCGATTCGGCTCTTTGACATATTTACACAACTTTCCTTGATTTCGCTGATGATTTTTTCCTTTTCAATATCATCAGTTCGTTCTTCAAAGCTGAACCATTGCCCCATGGTTGTTCTGCCCAACTGTTCAAGGGCGCGACGGAGTTCAGGCTGAAATACAATTATTATGGCTATAAGACCAAGCTGCAGGGCATTACTAAGCAAATAATGAACAGTATGCAGCTTTACAAACTGGCTTACTTGCATTGTAACAATCAAAACAATTACACCCTTGAGAAGATGCACAGTTCTTGTGTCACGAATAAACTTGAGAGCTTTATATATAAAGAATGTAACAATAAATACATCTATTATGTCTGTAATTTTCACAAGCGCCAATTGATTTATAAAACCTTCATAAAAACCGTCAAACACGCGAAAACCTCCTTTTTGTATTTTGGTTTATTATATTAATAAGCCTTTCCCCAATATACTAATTTTTTTGCGGGTTTGCCACAACAAATACAGGTATCTGAGATAGGCGTCTGGTCAAAAGGCATACAACGCGAAGTTGCGGTTGTGTCCTCTTTGATTTTTTCTTCACATTCAAGCTCACCGCACCACATAGCCTTTACAAATCCGCCTTTTTCACCTACAACGGTTTTGAACTCGTCATAGCTTGTAGCTTCACTTGTTTTTTCTTCGCGATTTTTGAGTGCCGCGTCATACATTTCTTTTTGAATAGCTTGTAAATGGTTTTGAACTTCTTCTTCAATATTATCAAGAGAAACAAAGAATTTCTCCCTTGTTGTTCTTCTTACAAGAACAGCCTGGTTGTTTTCAATGTCCTTGGGCCCGATTTCGATACGGAGGGGAACACCCTTCATTTCATACTCGCTGAACTTCCAACCGGGCGACTTGTCGCTGGAATCCAACTTCACACGAACACTTTTGGAAAGCTGCGAACAAAGTTCTTCGGCTCTGTCCAGAACGCCCTCTTTATGTTGCGCAATGGGGATAATCACTGCCTGAACAGGAGCAATCCTTGGCGGAAGTTTAAGCCCTGCATCGTCGCCGTGCACCATAATTATCGCACCGATTGAACGGGTTGAAACGCCCCATGAAGTCTGATGCACATAGCTGAGGCCGTTGTTTTCGTCGGTGTACTGTATCCCAAAAGCCTTTGCAAAGCCATCACCAAAATTGTGGCTTGTTCCCGATTGAAGTGCTTTGCCGTCGTGCATAAGACTTTCAATGGTGTAGGTAGCTTTAGCACCGGCAAATTTTTCCTTGTCGGTTTTTCTTCCCTTGATTACAGGAATTGCAAGCTCGTTTTCAAAAAAGTCGGCATAAATATCAAGCATACGAAGTGTTTCAGCCTCAGCCTCCTCCGCAGTGGCATGTGCAGTATGACCCTCTTGCCATAAAAACTCCGCACTTCTTAAAAATGGCCTTGTTGTCTTTTCCCATCTTACAACGCTGCACCATTGATTATAAAGCTTGGGCAAATCTCTGTATGAGTGGATAATGTTTGCGTAGTGGTCGCAGAAAAGTGTTTCAGAGGTGGGTCTTACACAAAGACGCTCCTGCAATTTTTCTGTTCCGCCATGGGTAACCCAGGCAACTTCCGGAGCAAACCCTTCAACATGGTCTTTTTCCCTTTGCAAAAGGCTCTCGGGTATAAACATAAAGTCGGGGGCCAAGCGGTCTTAGGAAG
>JAZNAJ010000224.1:0-4543 GCA_045586445.1 Clostridia bacterium
ATAATTGCAGGTTGGAGCGAAAAGGTATTTGATTTTATAAAAATTGCAGAACAAGGAGAGGGAACGCTTGAAAAATCAATCGAACAGTACATATACTGATATTTTGAAAATAAGAATATCAAAAGATTTATTGGCAAAGGCAAAGAAAACGGCAAAGGACAGCGAATTGTCCTTGTCTGCCTTTGTTAGAATGATATTGAAAGACTACCTCGTAGCAAAGGAAAGGAAGGAGAAAAGCAATAGTGAAAACAATGGTTGATGTTGGCGATAAGGTAAAGGTATCTGCAAAAGTATTGCCGACAGACAAAATGGATATTGAACCCGAAGATTTACCCGAATATTTTGAGGGTGAAGTTGTTTCGATAAGGAAAAACACAAAAGGTTGGTTTTTCAAATTCAAAGTATATGAGCAATGGTTAAGAGAAGAATTTGACAATGAGTGCGGATATTACACTTCGGCTTATATGGAATATAAATATTTTACCTTGCCGATATGTGCAATCAATAAAACCGTATTTTTGATTGACGCTTGGCACACCCCAAAATGATGAGGTGAGGGAATGAAAGGTAAAAAGTTTACGGCGGCTGAAAAGCATTTTGAGGGCAAAAAGCAAGAGTATGAACGCAAAATCAAATATTTGTCTTTTGAATTGAGCGAAAGTCGAAAAGAAACATTGCAATATAAGGAAATGTGCAACACATTGCAAACCGAAAACGAACAGTTAAAACAATGGGTTAATAGATTGCTTGAATATACGGAACTTTCCGAAAAAGATATAAAAGAAGCTTGTGAAAAAGACAAGCGAATGGGCGAAACTGCTCAAATGCTGACAACTCTTTTCAAATTTGGCGGTTTTTATCGATACTAACCGCCTATTGACAAAACCAATTTAATATGATATGAGGTAAGAATATGGAATATATAAAGCGAAAGATAGAAGCAGAAAAAGAATTGTTTTTTGATTTATTACAAATTGCAGATAAATTTCAAGGTGAAGATATAATAAATAATTCTGTTTTATTGTTTTTTGAAAATGGGAGGGAGATAATATCAAGCGGAGAACAAAAGAAAGCATATCATCAAGTTGTAGATTTTTTAGAAAACAATGAGATTATAAAAATATATTCCGATGAAAATTTATCTTGCAGAGAAAAGGCAATCCTTTTAACTTGTATGAAATAATGCTACTATTGACAAACAAAAATAAATATGCTATAATGTAAGAGTAGAATTGTAATGTTCTACTCTTATTTCGTTTAATACCGCTTTGTTAGCGGAATATAAATAAACAGTGCAATAGTGGGACTTGCCACAATAAAAGGAAAGCACGAAAAGGAGAAACGATATGAAAGAAATTTTAACACAGTTGTTTGGCGATGCGGTTACCGATGATGCAATAAAACAGTTTAATGTAGAACTTGCAAAAAAGTTTGTTGCAAAGGCTGATTTTAACGCAAAGGTAGATGAAGTTAAAACCTTAAAAGGCGAAAAGAAAACCCTTGAAGATGAGGTTACAAGACTTAACGAAAACGCAAACGGCAATGAAGATGTTAAAAAGGAACTTGAAGCATTAAAAGCAAAGATTGATGCAGATGCAAAACAAGCGGAAGCCGACAGAATTTCAAGAGAAAAAGCAGAGAGTGATGAGCGACTTTTCAATGAAGCGGTAGGCGAAAAGAAATTTAGCCACGATGCAGTAAAGAGCCATTATTTCAATCTTTTTAGGCAAGACCTCGCCAAAGAGGAGAACAAGGGCAAATCCGCAGTTGATATTCTGCACAATTTAACCAAAGACGATGCCACCGCATTTACAGGCGTTACAGCCGTGAAGTTGGCAGGGGGCAGACCGCAGAACGGCGGTGTTAATGGCAATGGAAGCCGAGCGGCTGAACTTGCAAAGAAATATCATACAAATTTGTATGGAGAAATAAAGGAGAATAACTAATATGTCTTTTTATGGAAAGAGCAAGGGCGAAGCGTTCGCTCCTGGTTGGTTTCTCGCTGATAACGAGAACTGCACAAGGCTGACACATCAGGTTGGCGGTGATGATTATGCTGGCACTGTAAGAGAAGCAGACGGCAGAAAAGTTGTTCCTATGGGTAGTCTTTACCCCAGCACGTCCGCACCCGTTGGAATTGTTTATGAGGATATTGACGTGACCAACGGTGCAAAGCCTGCGTCTATTGTTACGGCAGGCAAGGTATATCGTGAGAGAGTTGAATCTGCGGCAGAGATTGATGGCATCGTTTATGAGGACGAACCCGAAATCACACGCCCTTATTGATGGAGGTATAACATAATGTGGAGAGATAATATTCTTGGTTTTGTGCCTGAAAAGGATTGGCTTGAAGTTGGTTTTAATGTGACAAGACCCAACGACCCTATTGACCGTCTTTTCGGCGATGAAAGAACAAACAACCTTGTAGCATCTTGGAACAGCATTGCGGCTGAATATCAGATTCCCGTAATGGCGCAGTTCCACGGTTTTGATACTGAAAGCCAAACAACCTTTAGAATGCCCGTTGATACTCACAATGTCGAGAAGGGTCTTATTAAGGTCAAGATCAATCAGTCGGAGAGAATGAGAGCATTGCTTCGCAGCGGAGTTCGTGAGGACGAAATGCTCGATTATGTTCTGAATGATGGTATTCGTCTTGCCGATCAAGTCGTTACTCGTTCAAAGGTTGCAAAGAATGAGCTTATGGCAACTGGTAAGGTTACAATCAAGGAGAACAACCTTGACCTCACCGTGGATTATGGTGTGTCTGCTGAAAACACAGAGTTTACACTTGACCTTTCCGTAGGTGCTGATGTTCCTGCACAGATTCAGGCTATTGTTGATGCGGCGGCTTCCAAGGGCGTTATTTTGACTGGTATTCTCACTTCTCGTAAGAACCTTACCAAGATGAGAAGCAACGAGGCTGTACAAAAAGCTATCAATGGCAACTATGGCGCGGGTGCTCTTGTTCGTGGCTCTGCTCTTGAAGCATATCTTGAAGAGGAATACGGCATCAATACCGTTATTACCAACGACCTCACCTATGGTTCTTCGGCTAATGTGGATATTGCCACGGGCAGACCTACGATTACTACCGCAAGATATTACCCTGACAACAAGGTGACGTTCTTCGCAACCAACCCCGCAGGTCGTATGGGTGTAGGTCTTTGGGGCGATCCTCCTGAGCTTGATGCGGCTAACTTTATGGATGTTTCGGGCAGCGGCGTTTCTCCCTTCGTGTATGTTTCCCAGTGGGCAGAGAAAGACCCTGCTGTGCTTTGGACTAAGGCAAGCGGTCTGTTTATGCCTGTACTTTACAACCCCGACAGCTTGTTTATTGCAACAGTGCAGGATGCAGGTGCTGGCGACGATGCTGGCGGCGACGATGCTGGCGGTGACGATGCTGGCGGTGAAGAGCAGGGCGCATGATGTATCGAGTAATTAAGTATTTTACCGATTTGCAGGACAATAATCACGAATACAATGTGGGGGATATTTACCCCCACAATAAAAAGAAAGTTTCTGCAAGTCGGATAAAAGAACTTTCTACGGATAAAAACAGACGAGGCTGTCCTTTAATTGTGGAGATACCCGAAATTCCCGAATTAAAGGTAAACAAACCCGAAAAAGAGTCAAACAAAATGGCTTTAACTTAATTTTGAAAGGCGGTTGAATTATGCAATATCTAACCTATGAAGAATATGTCAATATAGGCGGTGTGCTTGATTTAACCGCTTTTTTGCGTTCTATTGACAGAGTGTGTGGATTTATCGACCTGCATACGCAAAACCGCTTACAGAGCGTTTTAGAGGTATCACAGAGGGCGAAAGCGTGTGTGCGCGATTTGGTGGAATACCTCGCAAGCAATACTTCAAGCGGAAAGGCTGTCACAAGCAAAAGCCAATCCGCAGGGGGCGTAAGCGAAAGCGAGAGTTACGCAATGAAAACGCTTGAGGAGGTAAACGCCGAAATGCTCAATATTGTCTATGACTATTTGATGCCCGAAAAGGACGATTGCGGAACGCCGCTGATGTATAGAGGTGCGATGCGATGACGGATTTGTGGAAGCAGAAAGTTACGATTTACAATGACATTCGAGAAGATGCGGTAAACACGGGACGGTTTGACAGGTTCGTGATTGAAAAATGCCATATCGTAAAAGGCAGAGTTCCAAGAGCGGACGGAACAATAGAAAATCTTATCAACGGCAAAACAATAGAAACGAAAGATGTTGAAAGATATAAAACGCCTTTTGAATATAGAAAAACACCGATAGACCTTGCAGAAGGGTTTTATACTGTTCAAATTGGAGATTTTGTTGTCGAGGGCGAAGTTGATGATGTTGTAACGACGAGCAGAGAGTTTAAGTCGGATCGTAGCCATGTCGTTCTGTGAGCCAAGGAGTTGAGGCCTACTATTGTCTTCCTAAGACCGCTTGGCCTCCGACTTGATAGACCTTGCAGAAGGGTTTTATACTGTTCAAATTGGAGATTTTGTTGTCGAGGGCGAAGTTGATGATGTTGTAACGACGAGCAGAGAGTTT
>JAZNAJ010000225.1:0-14610 GCA_045586445.1 Clostridia bacterium
AATTAAGGGTTGCGACCTACCGCTGGAGGCAAAATATGAAGTTCAATTTTAAGGTTTTGAAAGCAAACAAGGGTAACGCAAAGGCTTGCTGGTTGTATGAACGGCAAAAGCATATTGTGATTGATGTTGACATTGAGGCGGACAACGGAAATTTGGCATACAGAAAACTATACGATATGCACCCCGAAATCAAGTCTAATTGGGAAGTTAGAATTACAAACATCGGATAAGGGTAGTAAATCTACCCTATCCATAAATGATAGGAGGCTATTTTTATGGAAGGAAAAAAGTGTCTGATTGAATTGAGTGAAGCCTTGCGGATGATAAAAAACAGCAAGGCAGATTGCCCTGAAACGACTATTAAAGGTCGAGCTATATGGGAAACGGCACATAACTGCGCTTTATCTTGTTTAACAAACTGCCCTCCCGTGGATGCCGTGGAAGTGGTACACGGGCGGTGGATTTACAAAGACGATACCGTGATGAATTGGACAATAAAAGCTATCTGTTCTGCTTGCAAATGCAAGGTTGCACACAATTCAGATTTGGCATTTGATTACGGATTAGAAAAATTTGAGAAGTTACATAAATATTGCCCCAACTGCGGTGCAAAGATGGACGGAGGTTCAAACAATGAATAGACAATGCAAGTGTACCGATTGCGGTTATGTGTTCGATTATGAGGACAGAACCGTTGTCAAGGAAAGCCACGGATTTAACGATGGCTTTTATGAAACCTTTTCCTGCTGTCCTAACTGTGGCGGTGACTTTGAAGATGCCGCTGATTGCTGCGAGTGTGGCGAAACATTCACGGAAAACGAATTCTACGACGGCTGGTGCGAAAAGTGCCTGCGTGAAACCATCAACTATGACACATTTTTTGAGTATTGCGAGGCGAACAAGGACGAGCAGTATTTGGATATTTTCGTAATGTCTGAATTGCTGGGCGGTATGGATTGCCCCAAGAATGTAACAAGCGAGTTCCACAATTTGATGGTTAAATTGTATGAGGACAAAGTTGGATTTTTCAAGTTCTTTGAGGGCGCAACTGGAAGAAAGGCATCAGATGAATTTCTGCCTGCCTGCATCCGCTTCATTATGGACGATGACGGCTCTATTGGCAGAGAAAACTATGCCGATTGGCTGAATAAGAGGGAGGCAACAAAATGACGGAATTTGAAACCATTGGAATGTGCATACTCATTATTGTATATGGTTGCGTATTCTACATAGCAGGCAGAGCCAACTTGCTTGATTTGGTTGTTGTTATGATACAGAACGCAACCAAAGAATTACAAGAACGGCTCAAAGAAGATGACGAGGAGGTAAAATAATGGCAGGAAGAAAATACGAAAAGGATCGTAGCAAGGTACACAAGACAAGTGTGGTGGTTGCGGTCAGCCAGCAGGAGAAAGACAAAATTCTCCATGAGGCTGAAAATCTGGGTATGACAATGAGCGCATATATCCGTTACCGGCTGTTTATCAAGGAGGCGAAGTAAATGTTTATCCCCGAATTTGTATGCGGCATTTTGGCAACCATCGGTGCAGAAATCCTCTTGCTGATTGGTTATGCCATTGTACGCAAGAAAAAGTAAAAATGATTTAGGAGGCAAAAAGTATGGCAAACATCATCGGAATTATGGGCGAGAGTGGAGCGGGCAAAACCACATCAATGCGCAATCTTGACCCCAAAACCACCTACTACATCGACTGCGATAAAAAGGGTTTGTCGTGGAGAGGGTGGAAGAAGCAGTACAACGCAGAGGCAAAGAACTATTTCAGCACCGACAAACAGAGCGATGTACTTGCAATTATGCAGGGCATCAATGCCAACAGACCCCACATCAAGACCATCGTTATCGATACTCTGAACGGCATTATGGTTGCTGATGAAATGCGGAGAAGTAAGGAAAAGGGCTACGACAAGTGGATGGATCTGGCTGTTTCCGTGTATGGCATCATCGACTATGCGCTGACAATGCGTAATGACTTGACCGTTGTTTTCGTGTGCCATAGTCAGACAGTCCGGGACGATAGTGGCTTTATGTTCACATCCATCAAGACTAACGGTCAGAAGCTGTCCAAGATTGGCTTGGAAACCAAGTTCCCCATCGTGCTTCACGCAAAGTGCGTTGACGGTCAGTATCTGTTTGAAACGCAAGCCAATTTCAGCACGGCAAAATCCCCTATGGGACTTTTCAACGAAAAGACCATTCCCAATGACATTGCCGCTGTGATTAAGGCTATTGAGGAGTATGAAAATGGCGAGTAATACAGACAGAACCGAATATATGCGGCAGTATCGTGAGAAAAACAAAGACAAACTAAATGCGTATGCAAGAAAATGGAACGCAGAAAACAGAGAAAAGCGAGCCGCATACAATAAAAAGTGGGAAGATGAACACCCCGAACAAATGCGAGAAATTCGCAGAAAAAGCTCCAAAAAGTATTATCATAACAATATAGAAAAACACATTGAAAGCCAGATCAAATCCCTTCAAGCAAGACTTGATAGGCTGAGAGAAAGCGGTGGTACCGATGGCAAATAACAGTTGCTTATGGTACACCGAAGCACAAATCAGCATCTATTTCCCGGAGGGCAAGGTCTGTTGTGACCTTTGCCCCCTGTTGGAAACCTACGCACGGAAACAATGCCGGAAAACAGGTGAGTATCTGGCAGACACAAGAACCATCGGATATATGTGTCCGTTGAAATTTATTGAAAAACAGGAGGAAAACAAAAATGAGAGTAATTGAAAACTATGAAAACATCCAGGCATCCAGCGGTGAATTTGCAAGACCCGGCAACGGTGGCTATATCCTTGAGATTGTCAATGTAACCGATGTACCTTACAACGCACAGACCGGCAAGGGCGACTATCTGAAGATTGACTATGATATTGCCGTAGGCGATTTCAAGGGTCACTATACCAAGCAGAACGAACACTTCGGCGGTGGAAAGTGGTTTGCCAATGTCATCAAGTCCTACAAAGAAATGGCTCTGGGTATGTTCAAGCACTTCATAAACTGCGTGGAGGAAAGCAACCCCGGCTTCAAGTGGAACTGGCAGGAACAGTCCCTTGTCGGTTGCCGCTTCGGTGCAACATTGCAGGAGGAAGAATACGAAAAGCAGGACGGCTCTGTTGGCGTTCGACTGATTGTCAAGGACATCAAGACCGTCAAGCAGATTATGGATGGCGATTTCAAAGTGCCTGCCACAAAGAAGCTGGAACGCACGGCTGCACCCGTCAGCGACTTTGCAACGCTTGACAACAGCACGGACGACCTTCCTTTTTGATCGGTAAGTAAATACACACACCGCCCTGCTCCATTGTGGGGTGGGGCGGTTAAGTTATTAAATAGGAGGCAAAGATGAAAAGCGGCGATATTGTAAAAATCAGAAATAAGGCTGGACTTTTGACGCTCAAAATTGAACGGGAGTTGTCACTTTTGGATGTTTCAAGAGGTATCGGTGACGATAAATTGCCAGAAATGAAGCATCCACGGCTTGAATACCATCAAGGGCAATATGGTGAACATCTTGTTACCCTGTGTGACGAAAGCGGAGGTTTGCCAAACAAGATGTATGTGTTGCATTGTACCGATTATGCACCTCCTTTGGTGTTTTTGGGTGTATTTGAAAAATCAGAAGAAGATGAAAACATCTTTGAAACAATTACACACAAATTGCCGAGGGACGAATGATGAACTACCGCCAAATATACGCCCGAAAAGCGGAATGTGAGGTGATGTGATGAATGACTATGTAAAAAAGCTAATCATTGCAAAAAAGAGTATTGCACCCATTATCACCGAAAGCATACAGACCAAACAGCCGGGAATTTATCTGTTTGAACGAACAGACGAAAATGGCGTGACCTTTTTCTACTGCGGTCAAGCAAAGAACATTTTTCAGCGGATTGTCAGCCATTGGAATGGCTATCAGCACATCGACATTTCTATGCGTAAGCGGAAATTCAAGAGTGACGAAAATCCGCACGGCTGGGCGTTCTGCATCCTTGAATATTGTCCCGTTGAGAAACTGGATGAACGGGAACAATATTGGATTTTGGAGCAGATGCGACAAGGCAAACAGACCTACAATGTCACTTATGGAAGCCAAACAGACGGCAAGCAGAATATCAAAGAGGGCAAAACGCCCCGTGGGTATTGGGATGGCGTGGAGGTCGGCAAAATGAAAGCAAGGCGTTTTGTTGCTGATCTGTTCAGCAAGCATCTCAATGTGTCGGTGAAAAAGCCGACAAAGAATGCGGAGAAGGCTTTAAGCAAGTTTTTAGATTTTATTAATTTGGAGGATGAAAACGATGAAATGTAATGTATGCGGACACGAATTTGAACCCAAAGCAGAAAACAGATATGAGGCAATTCAACCGGGTGCGCTGTTTCAGGGCGCAACACATTATGATTGCTTTGATTGCCCCGTGTGCGGTTGCTAAATCGTAGCACAACAGCGATACGAAGACGCAAATAAAATCTGTATCGCAAAAGCAGAAGAATAATCACATAACCCCCTAATTCCCTCTTGATTTTTGGGAGGGGATGTGGTACAATATCTGTGTTGGTAGTTGTGACGGCGGCTATCAGCCATTAACTGAATAACTATCAACACTATGCTCTGCGTGGAGGATACCGTCATATCCAAAACGCAGGGCATTTTTAATTACTATGAACTATGCAAATGAAATAAAATCAATATTGACAATGCCACAAATTTTGGAATACTATGGTTTTACAATCAATCGTGCAAAACGCATACCCTGTCCAATGCACAACGGAACGGACGGAAATTGCGGTGTAAAAAAGCATTATATCCATTGTTTTGTCTGTGGCGAAAGTGCCGATGCAATCAAGTTTGTAATGCGTTATTTTGGGTTGGATTTTCAATCCGCAATAAGCAAGCTGAACGATGACTTTTGTTTGGGTTTGCCTATCGGTCAGAAAATAGACCGCCGAAAGCAACTTGAAATGGGCAGGATCGCATTTGAGCGAAAACGCAAGGCAGAACAGCAGCAGAAAGAACGACAGCAAATCGAGGACGATTGTTGGGCGGCTTTTGACGAATGGAAAAGGCTGGACGACAACCGCCGCAATTATGCCCCTAAATCGCCCACAGAGCCGCTACATCCGCTTTTTGTGGAGGCATTGAAGAATATAGCCGGTGCAGAATATAACTTATCCTGCGCCGAGATAGCGAGGTACGAATATGAAAACAGAAATATCCGTAATCCCTGATTATACAGCGGAGCAATTCATTGATACGGAAGAACCGTATGCTTTTCTGTATCAGTACAGGGACAACAAATTCCTGCTCAAACAGATGGTGCAGAAAATGAAAGCGAAAGCCGGGGCGGTAGGTGTAAAATGCTTTATTGCCCTATGGGATGCCTATCAAGAAATGATGGCACAGAAAAGCGGCGTAATGCTTGCCAACTCCACCCAGTTTGACGGGCAGGAAATGGAACTTTTCAGCGGTGAGTACATCTGCGACGAAAACGGCGTGTTTTTGATGGACAAGTACGGCTATGAAAACGCAATCTGCCGTCACCCAATAATGCCCATTGAACGGCTCGTCAACATTGATAACGGCGAAGAACGGCTGAAACTGGCATACAAGAAAGGGCGGTTTTGGCGGTCTATCATTGTCGAAAAGTCCGTGATTGCATCGTCAAGCAGTATCCTCCAGCTTGCATCAAGCGGAATTATGGTCAATAGCGAAAACGCAAAGGCTCTGTCAACCTATATTTTGGAGATGGAACAACTCAATTATGACTTGATACCCGAGCAAAAGTCCGTTGGTCGGCTTGGCTGGGTTGGCACACACGGCTTTTCCCCGTTCGTGGATGATCTCGTTTTCGATGGCGAAACCAATTTCAAACACATTTTCAACGCCGTAAAGCCGGAGGGAAGCCGCAATGCGTGGCTGTATGCAATGCAGGATTTACGGAAAGAAAAGTCACCCGGTCGGCTATTCCTTGCCGCCAGCTTTGCAAGTGCAATACTTGAGCCGTGCGGTCTGCTGCCGTTTTTCCTCCACGCTTGGGGTGGCACAGAGGTTGGTAAAACCGTTGGCTTGATGATTGCTGCATCGGTGTGGGCGTGTCCTAAAATGGGCGAATATATTTCCACCTTCAACAGTACGCTTGTCGGACAGGAAATGACGGCAACCTTCCTAAATTCGCTCCCCCTATGTATGGACGAATTGCAAATCCAATCGTCTGCCGGTGTCCGTGATTTTGACCGCATTATCTATCAGTTGACTGAGGGCGTAGGTCGTACCCGTGGAGCGAAAACGGGTGGATTGATGAAAATGAACACTTGGCGAAACTGCATTATCACAAACGGCGAGCATCCTATCAGCAACGCAAACAGCGGCGGTGGTGCGGTAAACCGTGTTGTTGAGTTTGAGTGTGATGAAAAGGTGTATTCTGACCTTGTAGGTATCTGCGCCGTGATCCAGTCAAATTATGGTTTTGCTGGTCGTGAGTTCGTGGAGTATTTGCAGACAGACGGTGCGTTTGATAGGGTTAATGCTCTGCAAAAGGAATACTATCGGGCATTGTTAAGATTGGACAGCACGGACAAACAGGCGGCTTCTGCATCGGCTATTCTTGCCGCTGACCATATCGCAACGGAACTGATTTTCAAAGATGGAAACAATCTGACAGCCGCAGACCTTGAAAAGATTATGACGAAGAAAAAGGAAGTCAATGCAAACTACCGTGCATTGGAGTTTGTCTATGAATTGGTGGAACGCAACCCAAACAAATTCAAGGCAAACGACTTTGGAGAGTATCAAGGCGAAGTGTGGGGCAAGCAGGAAGTGGACTGCATTTACATCATTAAGTCTGTTTTTGACCGTGAGATGGGGAATGGCGGTTACAATTCGACAGCATTCCTATCTTGGGCAAAAAGAAACGGCGTTACCTACACCGACAACGGAAAACGAACAAAAAAGGCAAGAATTACGGGTTCTGCAACGAATTGCGTGTGTATTCGCAAGAATTTGAGCGAAGAAATGATTGCCGAAAAGAAAGATGAATACGATATTCCGCTTTAAGTGTTCCCCAGTTCCCCATTGTTCCACGCAAATTTTACACGCTTATATATAGGGAGAAACACAACACACGAATGAATGAAAATAGTGTTATATATTTTTCCCCGTGTATATATTCAAAACATGGGGAACGGGAACGCTTTTGGGGAACAAAAACAAAAAAACTAATAAGAAAGGGTTTTTATTATGAATATTGATGTTGAATTTCAAAGCCTTATACCTCCGCTGACTTTTGAAGAAAAGAAAATGCTTGAAGAAAGCATATTGAACGAGGGGTGCAGAGATGCCATTGTGTTATGGGGCGATACAATCATTGACGGACACAACCGATATGAAATCTGCACCAAGCACAAAATACCTTTTAAAACTGTAAGCAGAGAATTTGAAAACCGAAATGAAGTTATTGAGTGGATTATCAAAAATCAGTTTGGCAGAAGAAACTTGCCGTTGCACGAAAGAGCAAGGCTTGCATTGAGATTGAAGCCGGTTATTGCAGAAAAAGCAAAAGAAAAGCACGAACACTTGTTACGAAACGGCAACTCGTTGTATTGCAACGAATATGGCGGTGGAAATTCAAAAATAACCGTTAGAATTATTGAATGTGACGGCAAAAAATATTATGTTGCGGAGAACTGGCTTGGTGCAGTTATTGATCTGCGTGAGATTTAAGGGCGGCTAACAACCGCCCACAGATAAAGGAGGAGGCAAAAACGATCAGATGTGTTAAATAATTCTTGACACATCTCATATTTTATGGTACAATTTACTTGTAAATTGAATTACCAAAGGGGATTTTATATGAAAAACTGTTTGTATTGCGGAAAAGAGATTGAAAGAAAGGAATATGAAAGTCCGAGGGACTTTGATCGTAGAATTTACTGCGATAAAGCTTGTTTTAACAATCATCGCCTGCAAAAAAGAAAAGAAAAACTAACCGGCAAACGATTTGGTAAGCTGACCATTAAAGATGTTTTTGAAGAAAACGGAGAATACTTTGTTCTTGTTTTGTGCGATTGCGGAAACGAAAAGAAATATAAATATTCCGGATTTAAGGTTGCAAAACCTACTCATTGCGGTTGTACAAATAAAAACATAACGCACGGAATGTCTAAAACAAGTCTTTATTCAAGTTGGAACGGGATGAAAAATAGATGCAACCTTCCAAAAGGTCATCACAGAAAATACTATTATGACAAGGGAATAAGATATTGTGATGAGTGGGGCGTTTTTGAAAACTTTAAGAATTGGGCGTTGTCCAACGGATATGAAGAAGGATATACACTTGAACGCATTGACAACTCAGAAGGATATTGCCCCGAAAATTGCAAATGGATACCGAAAGAAGATCAGCCAAAGAACAGAACTACAAACCACTTTGTACAAATTGACGGAGTTTCAAAAACCATTTGTGCTTGGTGTGAAGAATACGGAATTAAGTGGACAACATTTTATGCAAGGCTCAAAAAAGGAAAAACCGGAAAAGACTTGATAAGAAAGGTGTGATTATTATTCGTATTTGGGATTATAGGCTTCTCCCCTACTTGCCCGATGCACAATTCAAAGGGCAGTTAAGGGAACTGGTTGCGATTATGCACGATTGGAGAGATAAGGGAAAAACAAACCATCTGCTGATCAATCGGGTTATGGAATATGATAAAGCACATTTAACGAGTTATTTTTTGAGATACAGAATAGAGTTTCAAAAAAGATACCACAAAGAAATCTCTTATTGCGAAGAGTTTATGAGTTTTGCCGATTTGAAGTATGGTGATGATTTTACGGTTGATTTTGCCACAGGTAAAATTGTTTCTGTTAGGGTAAAACGAGATATTTTCCCCGGTTGGAACAACACCGAATATCTCCGTGTCTGTATGGCTAACCTTTACGAGAAGCATCATTTCGGAATCGGCAAGTCAAGAATAACCGATGAAGAATGGCAACGGCTCCGTGAGGGGTATAAGGCTATCATGGGCGAAGAATACAAAATCTAAAATAATTTAGGAGGCAATTATTATGGAAAAGTTTTTGTGGAATTTGGGTGGATTTATTCTGTTCCTTGCAAATCTATGGGCGATTATGCTTTGCTTTGCGACTGGTGGAAAAATTTTTGCCGTTGCAATGATTGTTTTGGCCGGACTTGATTGGCTTTACAAAGAAAAGCGACCCACTTGGATTGAGGTGTAATTATGGCTGAAGAAAAGCTACCCGAATTTGAATACGAGCGACAAGCGATGGCTGGTGAAGAAATGCCGGAGGGGTTGCGTTTTGCCGGACAGAACTACTACCTTGGATTGCGGATGCTTTACCACCAGTACAAGCAAGGTGTGATTGATCGTGAAACAGCCACGAGGGAAAAGAAGCGGTTGCTGAAAACCTACGAATATGACCTTATGTGGGAAGAAATCGCCGATGGGTTTATTCAAAACCGCAACAATTCAGAAATCGCTCGTGCTGATTACAGAAAGAACCCGTGCCACGAAAATGCAGTGAAGATCATTGAAAGCATCGAGGGGGTTATGTGGAATGGGTAAAAACGGATTTCTTGAACGGCAGCGGATTGAACGGCAAGCATATTTCAATGCCGGTTTGCAGATGGGCAGGCAGCAGATATTGGATTGTGTTTCCATTGTTTTGAATGACCCCGATATTATGGGTAAGGACACATTCGGCAAAGATCGGCTCCTGAAAGTGGTTAAGGGTGTGGGTGACTACATAGATGTATTTCAAAAAGCTTGGGAGCGTGACGACGAAACGGACTATTACCGTGTTAAGTTGGATCAACACCTTGCCAAAATCTATGGTGAGGGTATGATGGACACTTTCAACAAGCGGTATGAATATTGTACCGAGTTTAACTATTTAACGGGGAAATGGGGGAAGTAAATATGAAAACCTATGAAGCAACAGAGCAAGCCTACAAGAACGGATACGCCAAAGGCTATGAAGACGGGAAAAAGGATGCTCTAAAAACTGTTAAGAAGATAACAGAAAACACAGTCGATGCACTTATGAAAATTGGGGCGATTACGCACGGAGAGGATAAAACAGATGCACATAAATGAAAATCCGTGTAAAGATTGTAACCGTTCACGGAAAAAGCCAGGATGCCATGACACCTGTCCTGATCGCAAACCCTAGATTGAAGAATTGCAGAGGATAAACGCTGCAAGAAAAGAATACGACCAGCGCAGATACAAGAAATTCCCCCGCAATTTCTGAAACATTGACAAACCCCAAAATAATTGATAAAATAGTGTATATGGATGGGAAACTGTCTGTATGCACTATTTTTCTGTTTGGGAGGCAAAAATGAGGCGGAAAATAAAGGAATATGAATTGTTAGATTGCCCACTGTGCAAGGGTGAAGCGATTTTGGGCGTTTGGGAGGATAAATACAGTGCGTGTGGTAATGTAGCCGTTATGTGTCATCATTGCGGTTTAGTTTTGTTTGGAGCAGACGGAAGCAACGATGATGTTGGCGATTACACGGACGAAGAAATAGAAGCCGTTGTAAATAGGTGGAACGATAGATAAAAATAAATTTTCTGTTTGGAGGTGAGGCTGGATGGCTGGGAAAGAGAATTTGCGCCCTGTTTCAAGCAAGGACGAAGCAAGGGAGCGTGGCAGAAAAGGCGGTTTAGCCTCTGGTGAGGCAAGACGGAAAAGAAAGACACTTAAAGAAGAATTGCTTTTGATGCTTTCCGAGGGCGAAACACAGCAATCTGTGACCCTTGCATTGATTGAAAAGGCAATGAGTGGAGATACAAAGGCTTTTGAGGTCATTCGTGATACGATTGGAGAAAAGCCCGTTGATAAAGTGCAAATGAAAACAGATGTTAATATTGCCGACTCTGCCGAAAGATTGAGCAACATCTTCGGGCAGATAAAGGAGGAAAAATGACAGGTATATACAGAATACGGAACATTAAAAACGGAAAGATATATATCGGTCAGAGCATCAATATATATCACAGATGGCACACGCATCTTTATGAACTAAGAAAGAACAAGCACAAAAACAGACATTTGCAGTCTGCTTATAATATTGATCCGGATTCTCTGGTTTTTGAGGTTATATGTCAATGCGAAGAAAAAGACCTTAACGAGATAGAGGCGGCTTTGATCAAGAAGTATAACACAACAAACGATAAATTCGGATATAACATTGCCAATGGTGGAGATGGACAAGGCTCTATGTCAGAAAGCACCAAAGCAAAAATATCTGCTGCAAAAATTGGAAACAAGGCAATGCTTGGCGTAAAAATGTCAGAAGAGTGGAAGCACAACCTTGCAATGTCACAGCCAAACCGAAGAGAGGTCATTTGTATTGAAACAAATGTGGTTTATGATAGTGCATCTGATGCCGCAAGAAAAACCGGAATAGGAAGAAGCCACATTGTTTCTTGCTGTACAAAAAAGAGAAATTTTGCGGGCGGGTATCGTTGGGCATACTATGAACAAGATTGAAATCGCAAGGGCAATATACAAAAACCCCGAAAAAATAGGAATTGCGGTAGGCTTTGAAGACTTAAAAGAAATACACGGCGAATGGATTAGGGAAATGGTTTGGGGAGAAACAGACTATACCCTAATGGCTCATCGTGCGGCATTTAAGTCCTCTTGCCTTGCGGTTGCCATATCTTTGATGATGGTGTTAAACCCAACGAAAAACATTATATTTCTGAGAAAAGCCGACAACGATGTATCGGAAATGATACGGATGGTCAATAAGATACTGAAATCACAGGCATTGATTGATATTTGTGCTGTTCTGCACGGAGTTTCTTTGGAGTTTACAGAGGAGGCACAAGACCATATCAGTACAAACCTATGGACATCCCCAATGGGTGCATCGCAGTTGCTTGGAATTGGTATTAAATCTTCGATTACTGGCAAGCACTCTGAAATCGTCATAACAGACGATATATGCAATGTGTCTGATAGAATAAGCAAAGCAGAAAGAGATCGTACAAAACTGCAATATCAAGAGTTGCAGAATATCCGAAATAGAGGCGGTAGGATCATCAACTTGGGCACGAAATGGCATAAAGACGATGTGTTCACCTTGATGGACAATATCCACATTTATGACTACAAGAGGACAGGGCTGATAAGTGACGAACAGCTACAGAAAATAAAAGACAGTATGACCGCCTCTTTGTTTGCTTGTAACTATGAGTTGCGTATTATAGCCGCTGAGGATGTTATCTTTGACAATCCGCAAACAGGAGCAGACCCAGCACTGGTCGAACAGGGCGAATGTCACATTGATGCGGCTTATGATGGTGAGGACTGGACGGCGTTTACTATCTGCCGAAAAAAGGACGGAAAATACTATGTTTACGGCAGGTGTTGGAGAAAGCACATTGATGATGTTGAAGCGGAGATAATTAAACTCCGCCAATCCTTTAATGCCGGTAGAATACATTGCGAAAACAATGCGGATAAAGGCTATCTCGGTAAAGACCTACGTAAAAAGGGCGAAAGGGTCAACATTTACCACGAAAGTATGAACAAGTTTTTGAAGATTACAAGCTATCTCAAGGCTGAATGGCGAAATGTGGTTTTTGTGCAAGGAACGGACAAAGAATACATTGACCAAATCTGCGACTACAACGAAAACGCAGAACACGATGACTGCCCCGATAGTTTGGCATCGTTGATCCGCAAACTATGGAACAGAAACGACACGGCAACAAGCAATTACACACCGATTTTTATGTAGGAGGCTGTTATATGTTTGGTTTGGTAAGCAAGAAGAAATATCTCGCAATGAAGGCTGAAAGAGATGCGTACAGGGATGAATGTTTGAAGGCGATTTCAATTCTTCAAGAAGCAAGAAAAAACATCCACAAAGCAGACGAAAAACTTTATAAAATTATTAAAGCACTTGATTTGATAAATCAATAAGGGAGCGTGATTGACATTCTCACTTTTAATGACTTGGTAGAAATTGGCGAAAACGAACGGGACAGAATGGAGTTTGTGCTATCGGCAATCTGTGAGCATAAGGCAAGCAAGGATTATGCGATTGCCGCCGATGCTGAACTGTACTACAAGCACCAAAACCCCACTATTATGCGATTTCAGAAGTGGATCACAAATCAGTTTGGCAAGAAAGTCCCCGACATTTGGAGTGCAAACAATAAGATTGCATCGAACTGGTATAACTATTTCACCACGCAGGCGGTGTCATACCTGCTGGGCAATGGTGTGACATTCAAGACCGAAGCGAATAAGAAAAAGCTGGGCAAGGACTTTGACAAGCGTGTGCAGGACTGCGCTACGGTTGCAAAGAACGGCGGTATCGGCTTTGGCTTTTGGAACTATGACCATTTGGAAGTCTTCAAACTGACCGAGTTTGCGCCGCTGTATGACGAGGATGACGGCGGCTTAAAGGCTGGCATTCGTTTTTGGCGGATTGACGACCAAAAGCCCCTCCGCGCAACTCTGTACGAACTGGACGGTTACACCGACTACATCAAGCGCAAGGATGAAGAAGTGACCGTCCTGCACAACAAGAGGGCATACAAGCAGATTATCCGCAAGTCCGAGGTTGAGGGTGAAACAATCCTTGACGGTGAGAATTACCCCGGCTTCCCCATTGTTCCGCTGTGGAATGTCAATCGACAGAGCGACCTTGTAGGCAATCAAGGAACGATTGATGCTTACGATTTGATGGTGTCCGGCTTGATTAACAATGTCAGCGATGGCGAGTTCATTTATTGGATTTTGAAGAATTGCGGCGGCATGAACGAGGCTGACGACGCAAAGTTCATTGAGCAGTTGAAATTGACACACACCGCACACGCTGAAGGTGACGAAGGTGCATCTGTCGAGGCTCATAATGTGTCCGTTGAGTTTGAAGCAACCGCAGAGGCACTCGACAGGCTCACAGAGCAGTTGTACACGGACTTTATGGCACTCAAGGTACAAGATGTGTCTGCCGGTTCGGTGACCGCTACGCAAATTCAGGCGGCTTACGAGCCTATCAACCAGAAAACAGACCAGTTTGAATATTGCGTTACCGAGTTTATCAACGGCATTTTGGAACTGGCTGGCATTGAGGATGAGCCGACTTATACTCGGTCGCAGATGTCTAACCAAAGCGAACTGCTGGATATGGTTCTGCAATGCTCTGAATATCTGGACGATGAATATGTCACCACAAAGATTTTGACCCTGCTGGGCGATGCAGACAAGGCACAGGAAGTGCTAAAACGCAAGGATGCGGAAGCGGCTAACAGATACAAAGATGAAGAAATAGCAGAATTGAAACGGATTATTGAGGAATTGCGAAAAGCAAACGGGCAGAATACAGAACCGCCCGAAGAAACCCCTGTGGAGGAATGATAGATAATGGCAGACAAAGCGCACCGTTTAACAGACGAAAAACTGGAAGAAATGGAAAAGCGGCTGTCTGCCATTTATTCCAGAGCGGAAAAGGAAATACAAAAGACGGCTGACGAATACTTTTCCAAATTTGCCAAACAGGACGAAGCAAAGCGGAAACTTTTGGAGCAAGGAAAAATC
>JAZNAJ010000226.1:0-2264 GCA_045586445.1 Clostridia bacterium
TTAAGTTTATTCGCTGGATTGGCCGGAGTTTTTGAAAGTATACAAACTCTGCGGCTTCAACGGAGTACCCTTCTTCCCCTATCAGTGGGGCTATATGAAGGCTGACCCCAAAACTTTCAACGCGGCCAATATGGCTGAATACGCCAATAACGGCTACCATTTGGCGAAAACCCTATATTTGGAAAACCTGCAATACAATACCCATACTGGCGAAGTTGTCAATATTACTTGACAACTTCGCCACAGATGTGGTATAATGTAATCAAGAAAGAGAGGTAAATACTATGAACGAAATCCGCAAAATCTACTTTGATATGGACGGCACTATTGCCAATCTGTATGCGGTTGAGGGTTGGCTCCCTATGTTGAGAGCCTATGACCCCACCCCCTATGCACAGGCTGTCCCGATGGTAAATATGAGCCGACTGGCTCGCTATCTCCATAAGGCTCAGCGAATGGGCATTGCGGTTGGTATCATTAGTTGGCTAAGCAAAGAGCCGACCGAGGAATACGACCGAGCCGTGACCCTCGCAAAATTAGAGTGGTTGCAGAGCCACTTGCCGAGTGTGGAATGGGACGAAATCCACATCGTTGCCCACGGCACTCCCAAAACCTCTTTCGCCACCTGCGAGGGTTGCGTCCTCTTTGATGATGAGGTAGGCAACCGAGAGGAATGGGGCGAACTGGCTTACACCCCCGAACAGATTTTCGATGTGTTGATGGGGGTGCTATAATGTACGAGTTGACTTGCCAATTCAAAGGCAAAAACAACAAAATCGTGAAACAGACCTATCACAACGCCTTTCGAGCCCTGCGGTGGTACTTTCTTGTCAAGCGATTAAGTTTTATCGAATGGGTAAAATTAAAAAAAATTAGCAAAAACACTTGACAAATCAAATCAAGTGTGCTATAATAAAGACACTCCAAAGAAACCAAATCAAATAAACGAAAGAGAGGAAAAAACAATGGAGAATGTTATTGTAGTCTTGTCGAATGAAAAAATCGTGCGTCGTATCGAGGTCAACACCCCCGAAGCCATCCACCAGTTCTGTGTGGCGAGCGAGGGCGAAACCGAGTTCAACCGTGGTGTGATTCAGGATGGTGTGACCGGCGAAATGTTGGGTTACTTCGTGCTGATGGGTAATGCGGAAATCGGTTATCACCGCTCCGAGTGGCTGTCCCCCGAACTGCTCCAGTTTATGGAGGCCTTTCACGCTATGGCTGAGGGTATCTGCGGAGAGTAAAAACACAGAGCCGCCCAAGGTAAGTTAAGCCTTGGGCGGCTCGCTCACGTCTGCGCGAGCCGAATTTACCGAACAAACGTTCTTCCGCAAAATCTCAAACCAAAAGGCAAACAAAAAATATTTCCAATTTTTTCCTAAAAACACTTGACAAACTTGGAAAAATATGGTAAAATATGTATGTAATCAAGAAAGAGAGGTAAACACTATGGAACACATCAAAGACTACGCAGGCTACAACAGCGCTATGGCTAAGGGTCTGTTTGACAAAATCTGATGGATAGACAAACTGCCCACTAACATCGACACCATCATCGACTTTGGGTGTGCGGACGGCGCACTGTTCGCCTTTGTCCACAAACTGTTCCCCAACCGTTTCCGCTTTATCGGCATTGACAACAACGCCGAAATGGTGGAGCAAGCCAAGAGCAAGGCACGCAAAGAGGGATACAGAATAGAGATCTATTCCCATATCCCCCGTGTGAAAAATGCGGTGTTAGTGATGAACTCGGTAATGCACGAGGTGCTGTCCTACTCCACCTACTGGGACACTGTTTCTCTGTTCGAGGAAATCGACAACAGCGGTGTGGAGTTTATTGCCATCCGTGATATGTACGAACACAACAACGACTTTGAGTGCCTTATCCCCGAAAATGAGCGTTCCGCTTACTTGGAGAGCGCAAGCAAAGTCCGCCACAACTCCACCGCCCTTGACCTCTTGGAGTATCTGCTGAAAGCCGACTATAAGACGAATTGGAGCAGAGAGGTAGAGGAACGCTATCTGTGGAACTGGGCGAACTGGTTTTGGAATCTGCGAAACTATGAGGTTATTCTTGAGAATGACTTTTCCCTCGTCCACCACCGCCGAGAATGGCGAACTCGCTACTCTATTCCGTTAGAGGATTTGCGGAACTTGAAAACACATAAAAAAATGTTGTTGGAAATCAAAAAAAGTGCTTGACAAAAAGCACAAGGTATGATATAATCTAAATGTAATCAAAAGAAAAGGAATGATAAAAATGA
>JAZNAJ010000227.1:0-4238 GCA_045586445.1 Clostridia bacterium
AAAGGCAGCTATACAAGCTTTGTGTTGACACTTGTTGCGGAGGAGGTTTATTTTACCGATACATATGATACAAGTATAGCTGTGTTTAAAAGAGAGGATGTGCTTTCCGGAAATATTGTTTTTCCATGTGTATTCACAAGAAAAAATACTGAGGCAATGGTAAAAAATTATGGAGAGGTAAATGTTGAGCCAATTATATACATCTACAATTTCCGTGACAATGAAAATGAGAAAGAAAGTGGTATTATTATAGAAAATATTACCACAGGTCAGAAAATAGAGCTTAATACAGGGATGTCAGAAAATGAGAGCATAACCATTGATATAAAAAACAGAAAGGTTATAAGCACGCTCCGGGGAGATATATTAAACCTCATTTCCGATGACACTTTCTTAAGTAAATTCTGGCTTGCCCCGGGGGAAAATCATCTTAAGGCGTGGCATGGAAACAGCGGAGAGGATATAAGTGTGGTTTGCAACTATCGAAGTAATTACAGGGAGGGTATTTTCTGATGCAGGATATTCGTGTTTATGATACAGATTTTAACCTTCTTCACATAGAAAATAATGTGATTTCTTCCAACTGGTCAGTGAATTTTAATTCGGTAGGGTCGTTTGAAATACATACCAGGGCAGATACTGAAACCGCACAGGTAATAGCAGGGAATTTTGATTTTGAAACGGATAAACTACCGGTTATTGTTCAGGGAGAGTTGCAGGGGGTTGTGACGGGAATAAGGTTCGGAGAAGATTTTGCAATCTATGGCAAGACATGCAATTGGCTTTTGACAAGAAAGATTGTGCCCAAGTTTATCAGCACCGATCTGCCGACAGGTAATAATCCTGAGAAAATTGCAAGACATCTTGTATCAACCGCCTTTAAAGACCAGGAGAACTTTATCTTGGGGGATATGGTGGGACTTGAGGATATTGATGCCTTTTGGAGAAATACATATAATCCTCTTTCTGATGTGGTTTCGGATTTGCTTGCAAGGAAAAATGCCGGACATGATATAAAATTTGACAGGATAAATAAAAGATGGGTATTTAATATTTACCCTCCGTCATATCCGGCGGTGGTTCTCTCAGTCGCGAACGGAAATGCGAGCGGAATGGAATATACTTACAGCGTAGATGATTATTATTCTGCGTGCTGGTATGAAAAGGAGCAGGAGTTTGTGGATGGAGAATTTCCCGATCCGGTATGGACAAGACTTGTAAAGGATGAAAAGACAGGTATTTTCAGCTCGGAATGCGTTGTTGGTGCAACTGTTGAAAGTGAAGCAGAAAGCCTGCTTAAGGACAAAACTGTAAAATCGGAAATTGTAACAGATGTATTCGGAGAGGATTACAAGCCGGGAGATATTTTAAGAGTACAGTTCGTAAAAGGGAAAATTGCTAGGACTATGCAGAAACAGATTTCCGGAATAAGGCTTGGATGGGAAAACGGAACAGAAAACAGACAGGTTGTTTTAAATAATATTTAAGAGGTGAAAAAATGGCATACAGTTATGATTTTAAAGATAATGTTGTTTACGGAGCAGACGACATAAATGCAATAAGAGCAAGTATTTTGACAAAGGGTGTTGTTGAAGAAACAGGGGAAAGCTGCAAAGTGGAAATTGTGGACGGTACTGTGAAAATATCAAAAGGTCAGGCAATTTTTGCTGACGGTTGCAGAATTGAGGTTGATTCTGAGGGCGTGGAAAGGGAATATGTAAGCGGTCAGGTCAATTATGTTTATTTTTATAATAACACACTTGCGGGAGTGTGTGAGGTGATTGTGACAACCGTCTTTCCTGAGAATGATTATGTAATGCTTGCGGTAATTAATGAAAACGGAGAGGTTGTTGACAGAAGAGAATTTGCTCAACTTAAAACCGCCGATTCCGAAAGATATACAGCAAGCTTTAAAGCAGATTTGGAAACAAAAGACAGTATTGCTGCAAATGAACTGATAGGAGAAGTCACTCTTCCAAAAAATAATTGCAGTCTGATAGAATTTTTTATGAATTTTGGAGGAGAAAGTCTTTTTCATGTAATGGTGTTTCCGAAAGAAAACAATATGGTTATATGGCAATACGCAAATGGCGTATTTTATAGTGGTGATGTAATGGAAATTGGCTCGGTTGGGAAAAGTAGAGGAATTCGATTTATAGTCAGTGGAAATAAAATGACGGTTGTGAAAGAGTATATTACTGAAACAGGGACCAGCACGCGTCAAATAAAAATAACAGGTTTTTGCACAAGATAGGAGACATAATTCATGATAAGAATATTTTCAGACGGCGCAGTTATAAGTTACAGTCAGGGTGATACATTTTCACTGTCGGTTGAATCGGAAAGTGGTTTTGAAGTCGGGGCAAAACTGAACTTTCAAGTGGCTGAAAGTGAAGAAAAAGAATCTGTAATAGATAAGATTTTTGAAGATGGTAATAGCGTTTTTGAAATAACCCTGACGGAGGAAGAAATAAAAAAACTATCTTTGGGACGATATGTTTACAAAATTATAATTATGGGTCCGGACGATAGCGTTATTACGCGAAAGAGCGGAGAACTTGAAGTAAGATGGGGGGCGTAATATGACAAAACTTATGATATCCACAGAGTCTTCGGGCAAATTGTTTGTTGGCGAAAACAGAAAAAGTATTCACAGCAACCTTTTAAATCTGGAATTTGAAAAAAGTGGGCATACAGGGTTTCAAAAGGAGTTAACAGAAGAACAGCTTGAGGCGATTGATGCAGTACACGGCAAAGAGGACAAACTAAATAAAATAACAGAAATTACTGAAGAATCAACTGATGAACAATACCCTACGGCGAAGGCGGTGTATCGAAGAACACATCATATTGAAGAAATGGTAGTAGCTGTCGCACAAGGGACAGCCGATGCGATATCTCGTACCGATAAGTTAACGGCTGATGTAGACTCCATCAAAGCAGAAAAAGCCGACACCTCATATGTTGACGAATCCATACAGTCTGCAATTCTTGATAGTTGGGAGGTTGCCGTATGAGTGTTCAGCAGCAAAAATTTAAAGAGATAGCAGATGCCATTCGCACCAAAACGGGTGAAGCTGATTTAATAAAGCCTTCCGACTTTGCAGATAAGGTAAATGATGTCTTTAATGCAGGTAAATTAGACGAGAGAGATACTTTTTGGAAAGGCTTTCAGCAAAGCGGTGCGAGAGTTGACTATGGCTCGGTGTTTAGAGGAGCACATGATATAGATAAATGGTTTTATCCCGTCCGTGATTTTAAGCCCACAAACTGTACTCAAATGTTTAGGGAAGCGTCGTGCAGTGAACCCTTTAGTTTAGCTGAGAGATTAGATGAGTGCGGGGTTATGTTTGACACAAGCAACTGCACGGCTTTAAACATGACCTTTTATTATTTTAGAACTCTTACAGAATTGCCCGTAATTAGTTTTGAGGGACTGACTGACACCTATTATACATCAAGTTGTTTTGCGTTTTGTAGCAATCTTAAAACTATACGAGGGATTATTCCTACACCTGCCGCTAATACAACACGCACACAGTTTTGGGATATGTTTGATGGGTGTACTGCTTTAGAAAATTTAACAATAATGGGTACGATTGAGCTTAATTGGAATTTCGCACCTTGTACCGCACTTACTCATATAAGCCTTATGAGTATTATAAATAACCTTGCGGATTATTCAGGAAGTGGAACGAGTCACACATTAACACTAGGCACAAGAAACCTTGCAAAGCTTACAGATGCAGAAAAGGCTATTGCAACAGAAAAGGGGTGGACAATCGCATGATTGAAACAAAAATTGAACTGAGAAAACTTACTGCTGCCGAAGGTATGACCTTAACAAACGGCGAGGCATACGGTAAAGAAATATATCTCGGCGTAAACGACAAGGCTGAGAATTGGTATGAGATAACGGATGAGGAAGCAGAAAAGCTTCAGGCGGAATTATTTGCGGAGATGACCGAAAATGATAAATGATTTTTTGCCTGAAAGTAAGTACGCTTTAAAATGCCCTTATCAGATGAAAGCGGAGTTTATAGTTATCCACAATACTGCTAATGACGCAAGTGCAAAAGCAGAAATTTCGTATATGAAGCAAAGTGGATTGGCGACAAGTTATCATTTTGCGGTTGATGATGCTGAGGTGAGACAAGTCATACCAACAGACCGTAATGCATGGCACGCAGGGGATGGAGACGGCGGAAAAGGCAACAGAAAAGGAATAGCAATTGAAA
>JAZNAJ010000228.1:0-4437 GCA_045586445.1 Clostridia bacterium
CCATTTCTTCCATATCAGACAATTCTTCACCAAGACTATCTTTTGTAATCGTACCAAAAGGCAATACTCTTATGCAAGCATCGTTTTTTACAGCATCAAGCTGAATACTTAAATCTTGCAAAGAGGAGGGTGAAGGATTGAGATTTGGCATTGAACATACGGTGGTATATCCGCCATGGGCTGCAGCCAATGTCCCGCTTTTTATTGTTTCTTTATACAAAAAACCCGGTTCTCTCAAATGAACATGAACATCTGTGAAACCGGGGAATATATATTTGTTTTTAAATGAAATAACAGTAGAAATAGAAATAGTAGGAGTGTATTCAAGAAATAGCTTGCCATCAACGATAAAAATATCTTTTTCGATAAATTTTCCGTCAATATAAACTTTTGCATTTTTGAGAATACAATTCATAACTTTTTCCTTTCAGACATTTTAATATATTCTACCATAAATCCGCTTTTGTGTCAACAGAAAAAAGTAATTTTTTATCATTAAAAAGTCATAAAATTATTTTAAAAAGAGGAATAAATAATGTAAGAACAGAAATATATAAATAATTGTATCCAAATTAACATAATGTTCATAAATAACTATTGTAAAATGGAGAAAAATGATATAAAATACAGTTAATAGCAGATGGTGGAGGTGTAGAAAAATGAAAGTTACATTTATTGGTGCTGCACATGAAGTTACCGGTTCATGTACTCTTTTGGAAGCATGTGGCAAAAAGATTTTAATTGATTGCGGAATGGAGCAGGGAATAGATACTTATGAGAATTATGATATACCAATTCCCATGGCAGAAATTGATGCAGTTTGTTTAACCCATGCGCATATTGACCATTCCGGTATGTTGCCTGCCCTTGTTGCAAAAGGCTATAAATGCCCTATTTATTCAACAATGGCAACTCACAGACTTTGCAATATTATGCTTCAGGATTCGGCACATATTCAGGAACAAGAGGCTGTTTGGAAGAACAGAAAAGCAGATAGGTCCGGTGCACCCCAGTACGAGCCGGTATATACGGTTAACGATGCTTTACAGACATTAGAACTGTTTGAGAGTTTTGGCTATAATGAAGATATAGAAATTTTTGACGGGATAGTAATCAAATTTATAGATGCAGGACACCTTCTTGGTTCGGCAAGCATACATATTACTATAACCGAAAACAACGAAACCCGAAGCATATTGTTTTCAGGGGATATCGGTAATGTTGACAGACCGCTGATAAGAAATCCTCAAATGCCGGAGTATGCAGATTATGTGGTAATAGAATCAACCTATGGTGACAGAATTCATGGCGAACGCCCGAATTATACAGAACAGCTTGTCAAAATAATGACCGAAACATTTGCAAATGGCGGGAATTTAGTTATACCCTCGTTTGCAATAGGCAGAACACAGGAGCTTCTTTATTTATTCCGAAAGATTAAAGAAGAAAGGCTAATTAAAGGCATCGAGAATTTTCTGGTATATGTTGACTCGCCTTTGGCGGTTGAGGCAACAAAGATATATCAAGACAACCTTTTTGATTATTATGATGATGAAGCGTTGGAACTTATAAATCAAGGAATAAATCCGGTGGGTTTTGAAGGGCTCAGATTGAGCGTTACAAAAGAAGACTCAATGGCCATTAACTTTGATACTATTCCTAAAGTAATACTATCTGCATCCGGAATGTGCGAGGCGGGACGAATAAGGCATCATCTTAAGCATAATTTGTGGAAGGAAAATAACACCATTCTTTTTGTCGGATACCAGGCAGAGGGGACATTGGGCAGAAGTCTTATCAATGGTAAGAAAAATGTAAATTTATTTGGTGAAGAAATTCAGGTTAAAGCCAGGATAGAAGTGCTGGCAGGTATAAGCGGCCATGCTGATATGGATATACTTTTGCAATGGCTTGGAAACATGAAAAAAACGCCTAAAAAGGTTTTTGTTAACCATGGTGAAGATATTGTCTGTGACAGCTTTTCACGGACAATTTATAATAGACTTGGGTTTGATTCAACTGTACCATACAGTGGTGATGAGTTTGACCTTTTGACAGGTGAATATATCAAACGAGGGACAATCACAAAACTGACAAAAGTATCAGATGGTCGTCGTCGTGCCAATATTGCTTTTGAACGCCTTCTAGCATCATATCAAAGGCTGAAGACGGTTATTGATATGAGCAAGGGCCTCACCAATAAGGAACTTGCAAAATTTACCGACCAGATAAATGATTTGTGTGATAAATATCTTAGAAAGTCAAATAATAAATAGTATTTATAGGAGGTCAGTTTATGAAAATATGTGTATTTGGTGCAGCAAGCAATCAGATAGATAAGAGCTACATTGAAACAATTGAAAAATTTGGTGAAGAAATTGCAAAACGAGGGCATTCTCTCGTTTTTGGTGCCGGCGGACATGGCCTGATGGGAGCTGCTGCTCGCGGTGTAAATCGTGAAAATGGGCATATAATAGGCGTTATACCCAAATTTTTTCGTGATGAAAACATTGAAGAAATATTTGACAAATGCGATGAACTTATATACACAGAAACCATGGCACAACGAAAAACCAAAATGGAGGACCTGGCAGATGCTTTTGTTATAGTTCCTGGAGGTGTAGGTACTTTTGAGGAGCTTTTTGAAGTGTTTACATTGAAGCAATTAGGTCGTCACACAAAACCGATTGCAATTTATGATATAAATAATTATTATATAAAATTAAATGAGTTTTTGAAAGTGTCAGTAGACGAAAGATTTATCAGGGAGGAATGTGAAAACCTCTATATTTATAGTGATGATATGAAAGAAATTTTTGAATATCTTGAAAACGATAAACGCATCAAAAAGGATGTTCACGATTTAAAGTTGGGTTAAACTAATTTTATAATTATAAACGGTAGCAAATTTATATCACCTCAATATAATATATACAGAGGTGATATTATGGAAATTTATGTAGTAAAGCAAGGAGATACCGTTGAAAGTATTGCAAGAAATTTTGATGTACCGCAATTTATAGTCAGAAGTCTTAATAATCTGGATGAAATTCCAAATCTTGTGGTAGGTCAGGCGTTACTTATCCTGAAGCCAATAAGACTGCACACAGTCGAAACCGACGAAACATTGTTTTCCATTGCACAAAGGTATGGCATTGACCTTAATACGATTTACAGAAACAACCCCAATTTGAAAGGTCGACCGCTTATCTATGAGGGGCAGACTTTGGTTATTGAGTTTGAGAGGAACCCTGTTTCTCAAATAGATGTGAATGGTTATGCCTATCCGTACATTGATAAAAGTCTGCTTCGTACAACTTTGCCGTATATTAATTATATGACACCATTTACTTATGGAATAACCGAAAATGGCAGTTTAGTGCAGCTTGATGATGAAGAACTTATCGATATGGCACTAAGTTATGGAGTTTTACCTCTTATGCACCTTTCTACATTGACGGAGAACGGGAACTTCAGCAATGAACTGGCAAGTCTTGTTCTTAATAACGAAGAAATTCAAGAAAATCTCATAACAGAAATAATTGAAAATATGCAAGAAAAAGGCTATCGAGGGCTGGATATAGATTTTGAATTTGTCTACCCTCAGGATAGCCTTTTATATGGCGATTTTGTTGGAAAATTACGCAGCCGGCTTAATCCTTTAGGGTATGAGGTTATTGCAGCTCTTGCACCAAAAACTTCTGATAATCAACGCGGGCTTTTATACGAAGGTCATAACTACCAGGCTATAGGCAACAATGCAAATGCGGTACTTTTAATGACTTATGAATGGGGATACACTTATGGGCCGCCACTTGCAGTTGCTCCAATACGAAATGTAAGGCAGGTAGTGGAGTATGCACTTGGAATTATTCCTCCTGAAAAAATATTTTTAGGTGTTCCCAACTATGGATATGACTGGACTTTACCGTATGTAAAGGGCGAATCAAAAGCAGATTCCATATCAAATGTGGAGGCTATACAAATTGCAGCAAATAATGGCGCCGAGATAAATTTTGATGAGGTATCACAATCTCCTTGGTTCAGATATACCGACCAAAATGGCAGGCAACACGAGGTGTGGTTTGAGGATGTGAGGAGCATACAACAAAAATTTAATCTCATAACAGAAAAAGGCTTAAGAGGTGCAGGATACTGGAATTTGATGAGACCATTTCAACAAAACTGGTCGCTTCTGAACTTTATGTTTGATGTCCAACAATAAAAAAACAGGGTGGAAATTTTCCACCCTGTTTGATTTTTAAGAAATTAGCACTCTTCTGCAGCTTTCTTCTTGTAGATTTCATATCTTTCGATAAGATCCTTTTCAGCTTTGTCAAAGAGTTCAACTGCAACTTCTGGGAATGCTTTCTTCAGCATGAGATAACGGTTCTCGCCCTCTAAGAATTCCTTAATAGTACCTGTAGGCTCTTTTGA
>JAZNAJ010000229.1:0-1552 GCA_045586445.1 Clostridia bacterium
CTCTGACAAAAAGCATCCCCTCGGGAAATCAATCCCGCGAGGATGCTTTTATCAGATATTTTCTTTTACAAAGGTTTCCATTGCCGCAATCGCCTCATCTTCATCATCGCCATTTGCAGTAATGTGGATTTCGTCATCATACTTTGCACCAAGGCTCATAACCGAAAAGATTTTTTTTGCATCTGCCACTTTGTCGTTGCATCTTATCTCTATCGCAGCCTTAAATTGTGCGGCAGTTTTAACAAGCATTCCCGCCGGTCTTGCGTGTATTCCCACTACATCCTTTATTGTGTACGAAAATTCTTTCATTCTACCTATTCTCCTTTAATATATTGCTAAATATATGATACCCATTTTGAAAAATTTTAAATATTTTTTATTGATATATTTATATAACTATGTTATACTTAATTTTGTATATAAATTATCAAAAATGGAGGTGGCGCTATGCCGATTAAAGTTTCAGACTCATTACCCGCTATAGAAATACTAAACAACGAGAATATATTTGTCATTACCGAAACCCGTGCAATGACTCAAGATATCAGACCCCTTGAAATCGCGGTGTTGAATTTGATGCCCACAAAGGTAGAAACCGAAACCCAGCTTCTCAGAGTTCTGGGCAACACACCTCTGCAGATAAATGTCCAATTTATCCACACCAAAACCCATGTATCCAAAAACACCTCAAAGAGCCATATTGAAACCTTTTATAAAACCTTTGATGATATAAAAGACAGTAAGTTTGATGGTCTTATCATCACCGGTGCACCTGTTGAAACACTGGACTTTGAGGATGTCGATTATTGGGACGAGCTTTGTCGGATTATGGAGTGGTCAAAGGAAAATGTTACCTCCACCTTTCATATTTGTTGGGGGGCTCAGGCAGCACTTTACTACCACTATGGAGTTCCCAAATACGAATTGCCTGAAAAGGTCTTTGGCGTATTTAAGCACAAAATTCCCGCTGAGAAAAAACACAAAATTTTACTCCGTGGCTTTGACGATATATTCTATGCACCACATTCCAGACATACCTGCGTAGAGAAAAGCGATATCGAAAAGGTACCCGCACTCGAAATTTTGGCAGAATCCGAAGATGCAGGGGTATATATCATCACCGACAAAAACGAACGCAGATTTTTCATCACCGGGCACTCAGAGTACGATGCAGACACCCTTCAAAAGGAATACTTGCGGGATGTGGAAAAGGGGCTTGATATTAATGTCCCCCAAAACTACTTCCCCGATGACGACCCCACCAAAGAGCCAATGGTGCGTTGGCGGGCTCATGCAAATCTGCTTTACTCCAACTGGCTTAACTACTTTGTTTACCAGACAACCCCATATGATATAAAAACCATCACCAAGTAAAAGAGGTAAATTTATGCAATCAGAAAGAATAATTCAGGTTACCTGCCCTGCGTGTTGCGAAACAGGGAATTTCAAAATATACCCCTTTATCGACGCAGAAAAGGACCCTGAACTTAAAGAAAATATATTCAACCGCGACATATTAAGTCGGATCGTAGCCATGTCGTTCTGTGAGCCA
>JAZNAJ010000230.1:0-6206 GCA_045586445.1 Clostridia bacterium
TCTTAAGGTTAACAAAGATAAATGTAAGTCCTGTAAAATGTGTATGAAAATTGGTTGCCCTGCTATCAGTATGAAGGACTCAAAAGCAGAAATCGACTTTACACAGTGCCTCGGTTGCAATGTTTGTTCTCAGCTTTGCAAATTCGGTGCTATTGAATAAGAAGGGAGAGAGCTAAAAATGAATAAAGCTATAATGATAGTTGGCGTTGGCGGTCAGGGAACTCTTCTTGCAAGTCGTATATTGGGTAATGTTGCTATAGGTGAAGGCTATGATGTAAAGGTGTCTGAAGTTCATGGTATGAGCCAGCGTGGCGGCAGTGTTGTAACCTATGTTAAATATGGTGAAAAAGTACATTCGCCCATTATTGACAGGGGCGAGGCTGATACAATCCTTGCATTTGAACTTTTGGAGGCATACAGAGCTGTTCCTTACCTCAAAAAGGGCGGTAAATTGATTGTAAATTCGCAGAGAATAGACCCTATGCCTGTTATAACGGGTGCGGCAGATTATCCCGAAAACATTGATGGCAAGCTTGCGGATATGGTTGATACAACCGTGGTTGATGCTCTTGCTGCAGCAAAAAATGCCGGTAATATAAAAGCGGTAAATGTTGTTCTTATAGGTGTTCTTGCAAAAACAACAAATATTCCTTACGAAAACTGGATTGAAACAATAAAGACAACTGTTCCTCCAAAGTTTTTGGACATTAATCTAAAAGCCTTTGAGATAGGATACAATCTATAAAAATATTAAGAATTAAAGGGGTGACATAAAATGGCTTATTGGCAGAAGGAAATTGAAACTATGCCAAGAGAAGAACTTCGCAAGCTTCAAAGCGAAAGACTTAAATGGCAAGTTGACAGGATGTACCGGAATGTAGAACTTTTTAAGAAGAGAATGGATGAAAAAGGATTAAAGCCCGAAGACATTCAATCGGTTGATGACCTTTCAAAATTGCCATTTTCATATAAGCAGGATTTAAGGGATTACTATCCCTATGGTCTTTTTGCAGTACCTATGTCGGATATAAGGCGAGTTCACGCATCTTCAGGTACAACAGGTAAACAGATTGTGGTGGGTTATACCGACAACGATTTGGAAATGTGGGCAGATTGCTTTGCAAGAATGCTGGTTGCAACCGGCAATGATGAGAATTCGTTTGTTCAGGTATCATATGGACTTGGACTTTTTACGGGTGGGTTTGGTGCCCACGACGGTGCAAAGAAAGTTGGTGCAACAGTAATTCCAATTTCTGCAGGTAACACGCAAAGGCAAATCCAGACCATGATTGACTTTGGAGCAACTGTTTTATGTTGTACACCTTCATACGCACTGTATCTTGGTGAAACCATTGAAGAAATGGGTCTTACCGGTCAACTTAAGTTAAAGGCTGGGATTTTTGGTGCAGAACCATGGACCGAAGAAATGCGAGTTCAGATAGAAGAAAAACTTAACTTAAAGGCCTATGATATTTACGGACTTTCTGAAATATTGGGGCCCGGTGTATCTTATGAATGTGAAGAACAAGCGGGTATGCATGTTTGCGAAGATAATTTCATCCCTGAAATAATCGACCCTGATACAGGCGAGGTTCTTCCCGAAGGCGCACAGGGTGAATTGGTTTTCACCACAATTACAAAAGAAGGATTTCCGCTTATCAGATATCGCACAAGAGATATTTGCTCTCTTAATTATGAAAAATGTAAGTGCGGCAGAACTCATGTCAGAATGAATAAGCCCCAGGGCAGAACAGATGATATGCTTATTATCCGTGGCGTAAATGTGTTCCCATCACAGATAGAAGAGGTTTTACTTAAACTTGGTGGCGAGATAACCCCAAATTACCAGATAATAGTTGACCGCGAAAATAATACCGATACATTCCAGGTGAATGTGGAAATGAGTGAGGAACTATTTTCTGACGGCATAAAATCTATACAAAGGGTTGAAAGACAGATTTCCGAAAGCCTCAGAAGTATGTTGGGTATCGGACCAAAGGTAAATCTTGTTAACCCCAAGTCAATTGAACGCAGTGAGGGTAAAGCAAAAAGAATTATTGATAAGCGCAAGTTAAAATAAATTAAGATGTGAAAGGATTGATTTTATGTTTATAAAACAGCTTTCAATTTTTGTAGAAAACAAAGCGGGCAGACTTCAGGCAATAATGGATGCTCTTAGCGAAAATGAAATTAATATAAGCGCCCTTTCTATTGCTGATACAACGGATTTTGGCATACTGCGTATTATTGTTGACAATCCTGATAAAGCAAAACTTGTACTGAAAGGTATGGGTGTTATTTCAAAAGCAACCGATGTAATCGCTGTGTATATTGATGACCGCAGTGGCGGACTTGCATCTGTGTTGAATATTATCTCAAATGCAGGGATAAGCATTGAGTATATGTATGCCTTTCTTGGCAGGACAGAGGGCAAAGCCTTGATGGTGGTAAAAGCAGACGATGAAGAAACTACGGTAAAAGTTCTTGCTCAACATGGAATATCCATTGCTTCTGCAAACGAAATTTAAACAATAATTTAATAACTAAAATTGAATATTTCACACAAAGTGTGGATTATGCTGCGAGGCATTATAGCCAAGGCATAGTCTGTGAAAAGGGAATGGGGTGAGAATCCCCTGCGGTTAACTGTCGGTGTGTGCATCGAAGTTTTTATATCCGTTATCGAAAGATAGTCATTGGGAAACTGAGAAGGCAGGATATAAAAATGCGGACGCTTGAGTCTATATGGTGCGAGTCACAAGACCTGCTTTGATATTATTCTGTAAGTGCGCATTTGCATAGGAATAATGTTTTCAGATTGAGGGGATGAAATGTATATTTCGGGTCTTTATCTTTTGTTCTCATCTGAATTGTGATCCATCACAGAAAAACTCAGCTGTGGTAATTTTTTGATGTAAAAAATTACCACAGCTTTTATTTATATATACATACATAAGAAAGGACGAAATGTAAAATGACAAAAAAACTTTTATCAATGTTGTTGGTGCTTGCAATGATTTTGTGCATTGTTCCGGTTTGCGCAGAGGGAGAAACCGATATAAATGTTTTTCTTTCTTTAAGTCGGTATGGTGATATTGTTCAAGGCAAAAGCGGCGAAAGTATGGCTTATGTTACCGTATGCTTAAGCGGAAAGGAAAGCTATAATTTAAATGATGTGTTTCTGGCAGCTCATAATGCGTATTATGAAGACGGAGAAGCTGGTTATGCCTCAAGTGAAAGCGAATGGGGTTTTGGAATTGATATGTTATGGGGAGATACAAGCGGCAATTTCGGATATCAGGTAAACAGCGGTACTGAAACCGTTATGGGATTAGGACACGAGGTTTCAGACGGGGACTATGTTGATGCGGTTATATATAAAAATGCGTACCCTGACACAGAAGGCTATTCCATGTTTAATATGACACAAACTGAAGTTTATACAGACAGCGAATTTGAGATTGTTTTGAAATATTTTAGCGGCTATGATGAAAACTGGAACACAATAATTTCACCGTGTGAAGGGGCAACGATAACCATAAACGGCGTGGAAACAGAGTTTGTTACAGATGAAAATGGTATAGCAATTATAAAACTTGAACAGGAAGGAAATAATATCATTTCTGCAAAAAAGAGTAAAGTATTAAATAACGAAGAAGTTCCCGCTATTACGGCTCCTGTTTGCATTGTTAACGCAAAGAATGCTGCGACGGAAATAGTACATAACATAGCAAAATACTATACGCAAATTGATTATTCACAGGAAGATGTAAATTTGGCGTGGATTGTTGCTGATATGATGATGTATGAAGAACTTTTCCCAGACAGTGAAAATGTTTTAAGCGAAAGTCAAAGGCAAGCCGCTTTAAAGGTACTTGCAAATTTTGCAAGTGAAGCCGAGAAACCTGGTGATTTGGCAAAATGCATTTTAGCACTACGCTCACTTGGATACGACGCCAGAACTATTGTTGCTGAGGACTTTAAAACTGCAAAACCAGTAGAAAAACTTATATCTTTAGTAGATTTAAAAGATGAATCTGTTAAAAACATCTATACACTTCCGTATGTGCTCATTGCATTGTCCCAAGACGACGACTATGCGACACAGGAGCAGTTGGATTGGCTTATAAGCACTGCACTTGAGAGTAAAGAATCGTGGCAAGATACAGAATATGGAACAGATGCACTAACTCCTATGATTTTAGCACTTGCTCCCTATGTCGATTCAAATGAAGCAGTAAAAGCCGAGATTGATAAAACAGTTGAGATTTTAAAATCAGAACAACGCAAAGACGGTTTAATTGATGGCTTTGAGGGTTATGAGTCTGCATCTACTGGACTTGCGATTTGCGCTTTGTCTGCAGCGGAAATTGATGCTGCTACAGTTAAAAAAGGTGATAATAGTCTGATTGAAGGGCTGCTTACTACGGCAAATGAAGATTTTAACGGATTTTCAAATGCTTTTGCAACAGAGCAAGGATTTCGTGGCTTGATTGCATGGCAATTGCTTGTTGATAATAAAGAAAAAACCATGTACGATTTTAAATCCTATCCAAAGAACGAGGCCAATATATTTGACATTGAATACTGTCCGGTAATTTTTGATGTAAGTCCTGAAGGTGCAGTTATTATAATCGAAGGCAAAACTCCGGTTTCAGGTAATTGCTTTGACCTTGATACCGGAAAATATGAGTATACAGCAACTGCTTCGGGATATTATGCACGGGCAGGTGAAATAGAAATAACTGATGATGAAGCAAAACAACATATAGCAAAAACAATAAAAATATCGCTTGATAAAATAACAACCGGCGGTGGCGGTGGAGGCGGAGGCTCTACAACAACAAAATCAAAAGAGGAAGGCAAAACAGACCAAGAGCAGGTGCAATCCCCGCAAGAACAAATACAACCACCACTGCAAACTGAAGAAAATGTATTAAGTGAAAATACCTTTGCAGATGTAAAGGCTGCTGATTGGTATTACTCTTCAGTGAAATATGTTTACGAAAATGGCTTGTTCAATGGCACAGGCGATCAATTTGAGCCAAATGAAGCAATGTCAAGGGCGATGCTTGTTACGTGTTTGCATCGACTTGATGCATCACCAAAAGTGTCAGTTGCATGTGGCTTTAATGATGTGCCTCAAAATGTGTGGTACAGTGAAGGAATAAACTGGGCTGCAGAAAACAAAATTATCACAGGGGTATCAGATAGTACTTTTGCGCCTGATTTAAGTCTTACAAGAGAGCAGCTTGCTGTTATTATATATAGATATGCTGTTTACAGAGGAGATGAAATAACAACAAACGACATCAATTATATTTCATCTTACAAGGACAAGGAAAAAGTATCTTCATACGCAGTTGATGCGGTCAATTATGTAATTGCAGCAGGAATAATGAACGGAAGACAAGAAAATATAATCGCAGCAAACGAACATATAACACGCGCAGAGGCAGCAACTATGTTGATGCGGTTCGCTGAACTTAAAGGATAATGGTATGATAAAAAACAGGTATAAAATAATTGTTGTTTGTTTATTAGGCTTAATTCTGGCAGTTTCGTTTTTTTCTTCAGAAGATAAAAGCTTTGAAAACGAAGATGAAAAGTTGGTTTTCACCACAACAGAAAAAAAGGCAGATACTCATATTGAAGAAAGCAAATCACTTGATGAACCGCTTGCTGCCCATGAGGCAACACCGCAGATAACACTTACGCCAACATCCTTGCCGACAGATAAAGCAAGCGATGATTCTAAGGCTCTTGTATGTACGCTATCTGTCAGTTGTGAGTCTGTGCTAAAAAACTTTGAAAAGCTAAAAGAAAACAAAAAAGGTATTATTCCTCACGACGGTTTTTTTCTAAAAGAGAAAAAAGTAGAGTTTGCTGAAAATGAAACTGCTTTTGATGTTTTGCATCGTGAAATGAAAAACAGTGGAATTCATCTTGAATTTGTGCAAACCCATATGTATAATTCTGCCTATATCGAGGGAATTGGAAATTTATATGAATTTGATTGCGGCGATTATTCGGGGTGGCTATATAAAGTTAATGGTGTAAAGCCGACATATGGTTGCTCTCAATACAGACTTCAAAAAGGTGACAGGATTGAATTTTATTATAGCTGCAATTTTTTAGACGATCAGGACTAAGTTTTTAGAGACTGCTTTTTAGCAGTCTCTATTAATTGAAATTAGAATAATACT
>JAZNAJ010000231.1:0-2717 GCA_045586445.1 Clostridia bacterium
TAATTGAATTTTTAAAGTAATTGATAGTGGAAGATGGTATATTTGGACACGAGGAAGGCTTTGTTGGGATTGTACGCGAGCATTTGAGAAAATATTGTGCCGAGATAAAAGAAGAAAGTAGGAGCGTAATTGGCATATTGAATAAGTATGACAAAAACAAAAAAACAATTTTATTGGAGGCGCATCTTGACAGGATTGGACTGATGGTTTCGGAAATCCTTGATGGTGGTTTTGTCAGGTTTAAGGCTCTTGGCGGTGTGGACGAACGCATACTTCCTGCATCAGAGGTGTATATAATGGGCAGGGAAGTTTGCCTTGGTGTAATTGGTGCAGTTCCGCCGCATTTATTGGGCAAAGATGATAAAGAGAATAAAAATCCTAAGATAAGCGATATGGTTATTGATACGGGCTTGGACAAAGAGGATCTAATTAAAAAAATATCTGTTGGCGACCCGATTTTGCTGGATTCAAAATTTGTTGAACTGCTTGACGGCAAGGTGTCGTCGGCTGCACTTGACAACAGAGCCGGTATGGCATCTTTGTTTAAATGCCTGGAACTAATAAAAAATGCAGATATTAAGGTAAATGTTATGATTGCATTTTCGGTTGGCGAAGAACTTGGCTTACAAGGAGCAAGGACTTTGATTGACGATATAGTGCCTGACCTTGCGGTTGTTGTTGATGTTACCCACGGAAAAACACACGATAGCGAAAGCTTGGATACATTTGAACTGGGGTCAGGCGTGGCAATATGCAGAGGACCTAATGTTGATTATGAGATAACTAATTTGGTAATTGAACTTGCAAAAGATAATAATATAAACTACGAAATTGAGGTTGCACCAGGCAATACGGGGACCAATGCATGGGCAATTCAAACCCTCAAGAAAGGAATACCTTGCGTGCTTCTCTCTATACCGCTCAGGTATATGCATACCACGGTAGAAACAATTGCGGTAAGGGATATAGATGCCGCAGGTAAACTTCTTTCTGAAATTGTTTTGGGAGGGATTGAAAATGCTTAAAACACTTACAGAAGCATTTGGTGTTTCGGGTTACGAAAAAGCTGTTCGAAATATAATATTTGAAGAAATAAAAGATTATTGTACAACCCAAATAGATTCTATGGGGAATTTGTCAGCGGTAAGAAAAACCGAAAAAAGAGACAAGACACCGCTTAAAATACTTCTTTCAGCACATATGGATGAGGTAGGTTTAATTGTTACGGACATAACAGATGATGGCTATTTAAAGTTTTCAACCGTGGGTGGGATTGTGCCGAATGTTCTCATTTCACAACGCGTAATTTCAGGTGAAACAAGGGGCATTATCGCGTTAAAAGCAGTGCATTTGACCACGGCAGAGGAACGCGAAAAAGCCCTTTCTGAAAAACAATTGTATATAGACATAGGTGCCAAGGATAAAGAAACTGCCCAAAAAGTTGTTTCAAAGGGCGATTATTTTATGTTTGACAGCAAATATAAGGAGTTTGGCAAACAGATAAAGGCAAAAGCTCTTGATGACCGAGTGGGATGCTGTATAATGATGGAACTTTTGAAAAAGGACTATGGCGTTGACCTGTATTGCAACTTTACGGTGCAAGAAGAGGTTGGATTAAGGGGCGCGACAATAGCGACAAAGGGAATTTATCCGGACTATGCCATAGTAATTGAAGGGACAACCTGCAATGATTTGCCAAAGGTTGAGGAACATCTGAGAGTTACCAAAATAGGTGATGGGCCTGCGATTTCTATACTTGATTCTGCAAGTAAGGGGAGTAACGAGGTTATAATGCTTCTTGAAAAATCGGCAAAGTTACATTCGGTGCCGTATCAGTTTAAGGCATCAACAGCAGGTGGTAATGATGCCGGCGTTATCGCAATAACCGATGGCGGAATAAAAACGGCATCTGTATCAGTGCCGTGCAGATATATCCACTCGCCGGTTTGTGTGATGAATAAGAATGATTACAAAAATTGCAAAGCTTTGATAGAGGCATTTTTGAAAGATATGGGAAAGGGCGTGTAAAGTGTGTTTGAAGAAATTTGCAAGACATTTGCCCCGTCGGGCAACGAACTTGAATTGGTAAAAAACATAGAAAAACGGCTTGGAAACCTTTTTGATGAAATAAGATGTGATAATATAGGCAATCTTATTTGCACCAAAGGAAGTGGTGGCATCTGTATAGAATGCGGAATGGACAGCTGTGGCATTATGATTGTTTCCGTAGCCGAGGGGAAAGCCCATTTTGCAGGTGTTGGCGGAATAAATGCAGAATATTTGATAGGAAAGAAAATTTTATTCGCAGATGGCAGCTTTGGAATAGTAAGATACGATGGAAAAACACCGGCGGACTCAAAAATTTCGGATTTATACCTTGAAACGGATTCCAAGAGTATAAGAATAGGCAGTTTTGGTGTTGTTAAATCGGGATACTGTGAATCGGATGCAAAAATATTTGCTAACGGATTGGGTAACAAAACAGGCCTTGCGGCCGTTTTGAAGTGTTTAGAAAATGTGAAATGTATAGAAAACTTAACAGTTTTGTTTTCGGCACAGAAGCGACTTGGTGCAAAAGGGATAAGAGCATTTTTTGGAGATAATGCCTTTGAAAAGGTGATAATTGCAGAGGGGATAGCTTGCGACTCTGCCATAAAATCAGGTGATGGATGTGCCTTGGTTGTTGCGGATAAAGCAGGTGTGTGCAAAGATGAACT
>JAZNAJ010000232.1:0-20317 GCA_045586445.1 Clostridia bacterium
GTCTGTTGCCGATGCGGCACTAAGTTTGTTTTCGATATGCTATATCCCGCTGTTTTTATCTTGCATTATCGCTATAAAGCAGCTTGAATTTGGTGCATTTTATCTGTGGATTGTATTTATCGGCTCTTTTGCAACCGACACCTTTGCGTATTTTACAGGTGTATGCCTTGGCAAACACAAGCTTTGCCCCGAGATAAGCCCCAAAAAGACAATCGAAGGCTCAATCGGCGGGACTTTGGGTTGTGTTGCTATTCTGCTTCTTTATGGCTTGCTGATGGATAGGGCTTTTGGAATAGCAGTAAACTATATAAGCCTTGCAATTTTAAGCATTTTGATTTCATTTATCTCGCAAATCGGCGACCTGACCGCGTCAATCATCAAACGCAAGTACGATGTCAAGGATTACGGCACAATATTCCCCGGTCACGGCGGAATTCTGGACAGACTCGACAGCGTAATCACTACCGCACCATTGGTATATATATTTATCAAAATAATCGGTCTTGGATAAAAGAGGAAAAACTATGAACATTTCAATTCTTGGCTCAACAGGTTCCATAGGCACACAAGCCCTGGAGGTTGTTGATGATTTAAAAGGAATAAAAGATATAAATGTGGTTGCCATAACCGGCAATGCCAACACAAAACTGCTTGAAGACCAGTCAAGGCGCCATTCCCCACGGATAACGGTGGTGGCAGACGAGGAACGATACACCGACCTGAAAACCCGCCTTGCCGACACAAAAACAACAGTCCTTTGCGGCGAAGAAGGCCTTTCGGCCGCTGCAACGGCAGACGAAAGCGAAATGGTTCTTTCGTCAATCGTCGGCTTTGCAGGCCTTGTTCCCACAATGCAGGCAATCGAGGCGAAAAAAGACATTGCCCTTGCCAACAAAGAAACTCTGGTTACCGCGGGCAAACTGTTTACGGATGCAGTAAAAAAACACGGGGTCCGTCTTATCCCCGTTGACAGCGAACACTCGGCAATATTTCAATCAATGAAGGGTGGACAGGGTCACGAAGTCCGCAAAATTTTGCTCACCGCATCGGGTGGCCCGTTCTTTGGCAAAACCCGTAGCGAGCTTGCAAATGTAAAAAAAGAGCAAGCCCTCAAACACCCCAACTGGACAATGGGTCAAAAAATAACAATCGACAGTGCAACCCTTATGAACAAGGGCCTGGAAGTTCTGGAGGCAAAATGGCTCTTTGATGTGGAACTTGACGATGTAGAGGTGGTGGTCCACCGCGAAAGCATAATCCATTCAATGGTGGAGTTCTGCGACAAAAGTGTTATTGCACAACTCTCCTTGCCATCAATGAAACACCCAATCCAGTATGCTTTCACCTACCCCGACCGTCTTCCGTCGCCCGACCAAAGCGTCAGCTTTGCGGAAATTTCCCAAATGACCTTTGCTAAGCCCGACGAAGAAACTTTCAGATGTCTTGCTCTGGCAAAATGGGCAGGGAAGCAAGGCGGACTTATGCCAACCATATTAAATGCCGCCAATGAAGTGGCGGTTGCGGCATTCCTCGGCGACAAGATGGGCTTTTTGCAAATTGCGGAATATGTTGAGTCGGCACTGAGTAAATATAAAAATAAATCAAACCCGACAATTTCGGACATAATAGAGATTGACAGAATGGTAAGAAAGGAATGTATCTGATGATTTGGACAGTGCTTTTTGCACTACTGATATTTTCAATTATAATATTTGTGCATGAGCTAGGGCATTTTCTCTCGGCGCGGGCGTTCGGTGTAACCGTACACGAATTTGCTATAGGTATGGGTCCAAAACTGTTCTCGTGGACAAAGAAGGGCACCAGGTATTCGGTTCGTGCAATCCCCATGGGTGGCTTTTGCAGTATGGAGGGCGAAAACGAACAAAGCGACGACGAGGGCTCGCTTTCGGCAAAACCATGGTATGCAAAGCTGGTCATTCTGGCAGCGGGCGCAGCAATGAATGTTGTCCTTGGCTTTATAATATCCACAATCTTTGTAGCGGTCAGCTCTTCACAGACAGGGCTTGCCACGGTTACCGTTGATACAGTAATGGAAAACTCCCCACTACACGGATTTCTGCAACAAGGCGACAGAGTAACATCGGTCAATGGCAGCAAGGTGAATATCAAAAAAGACATAGACTTCGCTATGCAGAACTGTGGCGGCAGCGAATGTTCAATTACAATAGAACGCAAAACAAAGGGCAATACACAAATTCTTCAAAAGACTTTTGCCCCAATAACAACAAGTTACACCGACGGGACTCCTGCATATCTTATCGGGTTTGTCCCCAAAGTGGAAAAACCCAATATATTTACTGTAATGCGGGAAGGCTTTTACCAGACAATCTGGATGGGCAAACTTGTCTTTGTGTCGATCGGTATGCTCATAGGCGGCGAGGCACAACTCTCGCAGATTTCAGGTCCGGTGGGTGTTGTTGATGCAATGAACACCCAGGCACAAACGGGCGGCTTTGTGGCGCTTTTGTATCTGGCGGGATTCATTTCGGTAAATATCGGCATAATGAATCTTCTTCCAATCCCCGCACTTGACGGCGGCAGAATTTTCTTCGTGCTCATCGAGGCAGTACGCAGAAAACCCATACCCCCCGAAAAGGAGGGAGTTGTCCACTTCATAGGACTGGTTCTTCTTCTTGGCGTGATGATTCTTGCTACATGGAACGACATAGCAAGATTATTCTTAACGCACGGATAAAAAATTTTTTTGACAAACCAAAGGGGTGTAGCAAAATGCTACACCCCATATCATTTATCTCTATTCAATTGTTCTTCCCAAAAACCCTGCGGCTACCTCGGCAAGCTTTACCTCAACCTCGCCAAACTTGTGGTGTTCTTCTTCAAAGTCCACAAGGATAACCGCGCCGATGCAATCCCCCTCAAAAACAATGGGTGCGATAACTCCTGCCTTTAATCGGTTGTTTCCGTCAATCACAGAAATTGTCGAACCAGTATTCTCTGCAAGAAAACTCTTTTTCGCATCCATAACCTTTTCAACATCAAGTGCAAGCTTCTTGTCAATAACCTCTTTTTTTGGCACTCCAGAAACGGCAATGACTGTGTCTTTGTCGCAAACGCAACATGGGATTCCCGACGCCTTGGCAAGAGCCTCGGCATATTGCATTGCGAACTCTGACAACTCACCAATGGGCGAGTATTTTTTAAAGATAACAGTTCCGTTGCTTTCTGTATAAATTTCAAGGGGCGCGCCCTCCTTGATTCGCATTGTGCGACGAATTTCTTTAGGAATTACAATTCTTCCCAAATCGTCTATCCGACGAACTATTCCGGTTGCTTTCATATATACTATCTCCTATCTGTTCATTTTTACATAAGTATTATCTGTATTCAGCGAAAATTTATCCAAAGAAAATATTGGAAAACATATTTGAAACATAATGTTATATTAAAAGGAAACTATTTCATAATAATATAACACATAAGTACACAAATGTCATCATATGTAGTCAAAAACAAATAAAAAGTGCTATATACTATATTCGAGGTGGAGATATGTATACAAGCACATTAGAATCAAAAAAAGTTGGACACACGGTCGCTTTTTTCAGAAGACAAAAAGGCGTTTCGCAGGAAGTATTGAGCGGGCTTGCCGATATTGGAAGAAGCCACCTGAGCGCTATCGAAAGGGGCGAACGCAAACCAACACTGGAAACGCTTTTTCGCATTTGTACAGCACTTGATATCAAACTGAGCGATTTTATGATTAAATTAGAAGAGGCATTATAGAAAGAGGTTGTTAAAAAACGAAATTCGTTTTTTAAAGGACCTTTTTTTCTTGCAGATAACTTAAAACTGTGTTATATTATATATGAAAAAACTCCCGAAAGGAATTCTGGATATTATGTCAGACAAAACAATAAAAATAATCGGTGCAGGTCTTGCCGGTTGCGAGGCAGCGTGGCAGCTTGCAAACAGAGGGATAAAGGTTCAGCTTTTTGAAATGAAACCCCACAAAATGTCCCCCGCCCACAAAAGCGAAAACTTTGCCGAACTGGTTTGCAGCAACTCATTCCGTGCCGATGGCATTCACAACGCCGTGGGAGTGCTGAAAGACGAGATGCGTACCCTTGGCTCACTCATTATGGAATGTGCCGACCAAACCCGTGTCCCTGCAGGCGGAGCACTGGCGGTTGATCGTGATGCCTTTTCGCAAATGGTAACAGAAAAAATAAAAAACCATAATAATATAAAGGTAGTTTCTGCGGAAGTTTCCGAAATAAACCCCGACGAATATATCATTATAGCCGCAGGTCCTCTTGCGTCTGATTCCATAACCAAAAGCATAGAAATCTTGTGCGGCGGTGAGGGACTGCACTTCTTCGATGCGGCAGCGCCAATTGTTTCTTATGAAAGTATTGATATGACAAAAGCCTTCAAGGCAGCCCGATATGGCAAGGGCGGCGACGATTACATCAATTGTCCCATGACCAAAGACGAGTATCTTGCATTCCACAAAGCCCTGACTTCGGCAGAGGCAGCACCCGTTCACGGCGATATAGAAAACCCTAAAGTCTTTGAGGGCTGTATGCCCATTGAGGTAATGGCGGCTCGCGGCGAGGACACAATGCGTTTCGGTCCCCTCAAACCCGTAGGCCTTACCAACCCCCACGATGGAACTCGTCCTTACGCGGTGGTGCAGCTTCGTCAGGACAATGCCTCGGCAAGTATGTATAATATAGTAGGTTTTCAAACCCATCTCAAATTCGGCGAACAAAAAAGGGTTTTCGGCATGATTCCCGGTCTTGAAAATGCAGAGTTTGTCAGATACGGTGTAATGCACCGAAACACCTATATCAATTCCCCCTTGCTTCTTACCTGTAATTATAATATGAAGAAACACCCCAAAATTTATTTTGCAGGGCAGATAACGGGGGTGGAAGGGTATATCGAGTCCGCCTCGTCGGGAATGTGGGCAGGCATCAGCGCGGCACACAGTATTCTGGGCAAGGAATCGCCAAGTCTTTCGTCGAAAACCGCAATGGGTGCCCTTGCAAACTATGTGTCCAATCAGGCAATAACTGATTTCCAACCAATGAATGTCAATTTCGGCATTTTTGAGGACTTGGGAACAAGAATAAAGGACAAAAAAGAAAAGGCTGAAGCCTTTGCAAAAAGGAGCAAGGAAGAAATAATCAATCTAAAATGCTAAAAACCCAGTTAATTCATCACAAAATGCCAAAAAATTCCCAAAAGCCCTTGACAGAATTGAAAGTTAGTTGTACAATATATGACATAGAAGTATAATTTCTTATCAATATATAGATTCAGCCGCACATATTTTGACAAAAGAATTTAAAAAGTATTACAAATATGTTACATTTTTAAATTCGTGTTGACATATGCGGTGTTTTGGTGGTATAATCACGATAAGTTACTGGGGAAGGTGCGTAATTTCGCGTATTTCTGTGGTAACAAACATTCATTACTTTGAAAAAAAATTAAAACTATATAAATTTTTTAAGGAGGATTTGAGACTATGTTAAATCTCAAAAAAGTGATTGCTTCTATCTGCGTTCTCGCAATGGTACTCAGCACAGTTGCTTTTGGTGCAACTTACACTGATGTAGCTGAAGACAGCGCATATTACGAAGCAGTTGAAACACTCAACAAACTCGATATCGTTACAGGCTTTGAAGACGGTACATTCAAACCCGAAGACGGCGTTACAAGAGCAGAAATGGCTGCACTTATCGCTCGTATCCAGGGTTATGGCGAAACCGCTAAGAATCCTGCAAACACAGGCTTTACTGATGTACCCGCAAGCCACTGGGCTTCAGGCTATGTTGCAAACGCAGCTGGCATGGGCATCATCAACGGCTATGGCGATGGTACTTTCGGTCCTGAAGATCCGGTTAAGTACGAGCAGGCTGTAAAGATGGTTATGGCTACACTCGGTTACACACCTTTTGCTGAAAAGAACGGTGGTTACCCCACAGGTTACCTCGCAGCAGCTCAGAGATACGATGTATCACTTGCAGTTGCAAACGCAGCAGTTGGTACAAACGCTAACCGTGGTACAATCGCTCAGATTCTTGTAAACGCTCTTGACACACCTCTTATGATTCAGTCAAGCTGGAACACAAACGGCGAAGTTACTTATGTAATCGCTGACGGCAAGACAAACGGTGGTGTTCGTGCAGACTACAAAACTCTTATGAGTGAAAACCTTGGCTATGTTAAAGTTCGTGGTATCCTCGAAGATGCTGGTCTTGTAACAATCACATCAGAAGGTGCTAAGACTTTTGATACAACTGATGATGCTGCTGTTGCTATCAATGTTGTTGATGCTTACCAGACAGATAACACAGATTTCGCTACATTGGGTCTCAAGAAGTTCCTCGTTGGCGAAACAGATGCTGCTAACTACCTTGGTCAGTCAGTAATCGGTTATGTTAAGAAGCTCGCTACAGATGATTACGAACTCGTTTCAATCGCTGTTGACACAAACAGAAACGAAGAGCTCGTTATCGGTCTTGATGCTTACGATTCAATCAACTCAAGCAACAACCTCCTCTATGTTAAGGATGGCGACAACGACACAACAGAAGTTGACCTCGAAAAGACATTGGCAGTTGTTTACAACAACCAGTGCTTGAAGGATGGTGATACAGACTACGAAGGTGCTGCTGCTATCAATAGCCTTATCACAGCTCCTTGCCTCTACGGCGGCGAAATCAGACTTATCGACAATGATGAAACTCCTGGTTATGATGTAGCTATTATCGAAGCAGCTGCTACAGCAGTTGTTAAGAAGGTTACAGAAGATGGCGTTGCATTCAAGAATAGTATCTCACTTATGAACAACAATAGCATGGGTATGATCGAAATTGATGCTGACGACGAAACAAAGGTTGTTGCTATCTACAAGAATGGCGAACTCGTTGACGCTTCAGCACTTGCTGAATGGGATATCCTCTCAGTTCTCGCAGTTGCTGAAAATGCAAATGTTATCGTTGCAGATGTAATTTCTAACCAGGTTGTTGGCACAGTTACTTCAACAAAGGCTTCTAACACATCAGCTGGTGGCACTGCTTACAAAGTAGCTGACACTTGGTACGATGTTGCAAAAAATGCTTACAAGGCAGCTGACCTCGAAATCGGTGTTGGCGGTACATTGTACATTGATGCTTACGGCAAAATTGCTGCTTTCGTTGAAGATAGCGCACTTGCTGGTGGCGTTGCTGCTAACTATGGTTACATTGCAAAAGTTGAAGGCAAAGAGGCTGACTTCTCAGGCGATGGATACAAAGTTAACATTCAGATTGTAACAAACAATGGCGTAGAAGTTCTTAACCTTAAGAAGAACGCTAAGATTAACAAGGCTGACGGCACTGACATTAAAGTTGATTCAACTACTTGGACTTCAGACAATACTGCAAGCTTCAGAAACGACATCTTGGGTGTTGTTAAGTACACAGTTAACTCAGCTGGTTTGATTTCTGAAATCACTGCTGCAAATCATGACAGCGACAAGTTCAGTGCTATCACAACAACAGCTGCAGATGCAGAATTTGATGCTGAAAACAACAGACTTATCGGCAGTGGTTATGTTGATGAAGATGCTATCGTATTCGTAATCGGCGGAACTGCTTACGGCAGCGTTAACACTGCTGCTATCACAGACAGCTATGTTGGTACACTTGCTGACCTTGATGACGAGCAGACATACGGCGTAATGGCTAAGTATGCTGACAACAAGGCTGACGATTGCAACATCGTTGTTATCAATGCTAACTCAATGAAGACCAGCACAACTTCTAACCTTGCTGTTATTACAGAAGTTGGTACAGGTACAAATGATGATGGCGAAGAAATCTATATCCTCAGCTACTACCTCGGTGGCGAGCTCGTTGAAGGCGTTGCTTCAATCGCTAAGAGTGACCTCAGCGGTTACGGCTCACTTACAATCGGTGACGCTGTAAAGGTTAAGGTTGGCAGCGATGGTATCATCACTGACATCACAAGCGTATTTGACTTTGGTGAAGACATAAGACCTGCTTATGGCAACACCGTTTATGCTAGCGACAATAGCTCAGCTCTTGCTGCTTACAACAATGCAACAGGTGCTAAGGAAGTATTTGCTGGCGGCGTAGTTAAGAACTACAAGGATAGCTCAACACTCGCTACTATCAGCACAAAGACTAATGGTTCTGCTGCAGATGCTCAGTACAAACTCAGCCAGGCTGAAAATGTATATGTAGTTGATGCTACAGGTCTTAATGTAACTGTTAAGGTTGGCTCAGATGCTAACTTCAAGGTTTACGATGTACTTTATGATAGCACAGTTGCTAATGTAACCGTTTATGCTGATGATACAGCTATCACAGGTGCTACAAACATCAGCGAAGCTACAGCAGCTGGTTACACCGACCAGGTATTCGTAAGAGCTTACGAAGGCAAGGTTAAGGATGTTATCATCGTTAAGGCTGAAAAGGATATCAAGATTAAATAATTTAATCTCAAGAGATATTTTCAAAAGAGAACCCCTCGTGGGTTCTCTTTTTTTGTCTTTCACCCAATTCGTCCCCTTGTGTAAAGCCAAAGCCCGTCAACAGTTTATTTTTAAAAAATTGTAATCCACCACACTTCCTGAGTTCTCAATATGCACAAACAATCACGCTTTTTTTTGACATCACAATGTTAAAAATTTTTTTAACAAACAGTTGACAAATAAAAGATAGGAGGTTATAATGAAAGAGTATTTATAGAGTGAAAGTATATTATCGGCAGAAGTAGGGGATGACGGATGTGGATAATATTTTGGATCTCCGTAAACAACAAAACCAAAATATGCAAGAATCCTTGCAAGAGAAAGGAGAGTTTTTATGAATAACAAATTTATTGCGAGAAGTGTTGCTACTGTTATGGCTGTAATGATGCTTGGCACTGTTTCTTTTGCAGCTTCACTTACCAAAGGCGAAGCTGGTGCAGACCACACTTTAACCGTTGATCCTGGTGCAGATCAGTCAATACAGACAATTATGGCTTATTATTCTGACACCGAGGGAGGCACATATGCAAGCACTGATGATATCATTGTTTTAGACCAGGCAAGCAGCTTGGACGATACATTTACTGTTGACGCTTCAAAGACAGTGAAAGATTGGATTGTTATTAAGCGTGGTGGTTCTGATGGCAACACGACAGGTTCAATTTCTATCAAAACAGTGGATCTTCCTGAAAATGAAAGAGCTACTGTAACAGCAAAGTCATCAGTTACTCTTGGTGAAGCTACAATTACAGATGCTGTTATCTTTGATCATGAATTCAGCCCTAACGGTTACACAATTGAGTCATATGGATTTGATGTTACAGCCAGTGTTGACGGAGAAAGTTCGGATACACACACATATGCAGGTACAACAACTCTTTCCGGCGAAACAACATACACACTTGGTTTGGTGTTCTATGGCGTTCCTGACAATGTAGATTTATCAGCTCAGTACTTTGTTAACTACGCTGAATAACGGTATTTTAAAAACAGAAAGGTGGGACTTTGAAAATGAAAAAGTTTTATGAAAATCCTGTAGTTGAAATTACCGTATTTGATACAGGGGATATCTGTGATATTTCAGGCACATTTTCAGCAGCAGCTGGCTTAACTGACACAACAAAAGGTCATATTGAGAATGTTATTCAGACCTATAATAATAATAATGCTGGCAGCGCTAGTTATGTTGGCGTGGATTTCAGTACCGCAGCATCCGGTGGCGGAGTATATCCTTGGTAATTAACAACTAAAAAACAATCAAAAGCAGAGTTTTTACTCTGCTTTTTTGTTGTGTAAAAATACGATAAATTTTATATGCGGCTATTCAACTTTTTTACGCAAACAAAACTATACACAGGTTGCTTTGCATCTGATACCCTGCTAAAAATAGAATTGTGAACATATTATGTATTTTGTTGACTTTAAAAAATGGGTATGTTATAATGATTTCAAGCAAAGCTTGAAATCAATGAATTGCCTTTGGCATGAATTGAAAATTAAAATTTTCATGAATTGAGCCTTGCGGCTCATGAATTGCACTAAAGTGCATTTAAAAGCAATTCAATTCATGGAGCGACAGCGAGAATTCATGGCGGAACGCCAATTCATGACAACGAAGTTGTCAATTCATTAAAAACAAGGTGCATCTTTCCTATCACCTAATTATATAATTGACACATACGAAATTTTATGTCGAAAAGACTTCCCATCAAGGGGAAGGGAGACCGCCTGCGGCGGAGTTCCCCCTCAAAGAGAAACATTTGGGAAAGCAAATTTTTTGGTCTTTATTTGGAATAAGGCTATAATGAATTCGCAAAGTGAATCAAAAATTTAGGAGGCTGAACTATGGGTTATGAAAATATTACTCAGGCTGAAAACAGTTCCGCAATGCAAAACAGCAATGCGGTAATTGAGATTTCTAACCTGACAAAAAAATATGGCTCAAAAAAAGCGGTTGATGACATAAGCTTCACCGTGAATCGTGGCGAAGTTCTGGGCTTTTTGGGGCCTAACGGTGCCGGCAAATCAACCACTATGAACATTCTGACAGGGTACATATCATCAACTTCGGGCAAAACAATGGTTGATGGCATTGATGTTCTTGAAAACCCCAAAGCGGTAAAGAGCAAAATCGGGTACCTTCCCGAAAACCCACCCCTTTACCTTGATATGACGGTCAGGGAATATCTGGATTTTGTGTACGAACTTAAAAAGGTCAAGCTGCCCCGTACCAATCATCTTGCGCGCGTAATGGACACGGTAAAGATTTTTGATGTGGCAGACCGAATGATAAAAAACCTTTCCAAAGGCTATAAGCAAAGGGTAGGGCTTGCTCAGGCGCTCATAGGCGACCCCGAGGTTTTGATTCTTGACGAGCCGACAGTGGGCCTTGACCCAAAGCAGATTATTGAAATCAGAGATGTTATAAAAACACTTGGCAAAACCCACACAATTATTCTCAGCACACATATTCTTCAAGAGGTTAATGCGGTATGCGACCGCGTTGCAATAATCAATCAGGGCAAGCTTGCCGCTATGGGCAGTCTGCAAGAGCTTTCACAAACCTTTGGCGACAAGGGCAAGTACCTTATCCGTGCGGTTGGAAGCCGGGTAGCAGTCAGAAACTTGCTGGAAAGCATCGCTGAAATCGTAAAAATTCAGCCTGCCGGTGCGGAAGAAAGTGGTGCGGTTGACTTTTGCATAGAGTTTGCAGAGGGAACCGACCCCCGCAAAAAGATATTTGAAGCCTTTGCAAAGGCAACCCTTCCTATAATCGAGTTCAAATCCCTTGAACTCACTCTGGAGGAAATATTCCTCCGTGTTATCAGCGCTCCCGTGCTTGAAACAGAGGCAGAATCTGACCAAGGCGAGGCAGTTCTGGCAGAAGAATCTGAAGAAAAGGAGGAACCCGATAATGAAAGCGATATTTAAAAAAGAATTTAAGGGCTACTTCCTTTCACCCATAGGTTATATCTTTGTTGGCGTTTTTATGGTGCTTTGCGCAATGTTCTTTCTGGGCACTGCAATCACTTATCAGGTGGCGGATATCAGCGGTATGTTTGCCAATATCAACGCTGTGTACCTGTTCCTGGTTTCAATCCTTACAATGCGTCTTTTCTCAGAAGAACGCAACAAAAAAACCGACCAGTTGCTCCTTACAGCACCCGTAAGCGTAACTGAAATCGTTTTGGGCAAGTATCTGGCAGCCTTGGCGGTATTGGGTGTAACACTTCTGCTTTCGCTGGTATTTCCGGGTATTTTGTGCCTGTTTGGCGAGCCGGCTTTGGGCGAGATTATAGGCTCATATGTTGGCGTAGTTTTGCTTTGGGGAACATTGATTTCTATCGGAGTGCTTATTTCTGCAACCACTGAGAGCCAGATGATTTCGGCAGTATTCACCTTTGGTGTTTTGCTTTTGGTTTATTATATGGATGCCTTTGCAGGCAACATAAGAAACCCCATGGTTGTAACCGTTTTACAATGGCTTTCCTTGTTTAAAAGATACAAAGAGTTCCAGAACGGAATACTTAATATAGCCAATATAATTTATTACCTTAGCTTTATATTTGTTGTGTTGTTCCTTACAGTTCGCACAATCGAAAAGCGCAGATACAGTTAAGGAGGGGAACAGAATGAAAAACAATACAAAGCTTGGATTAAATGCAGTTATAATTACTGTCATTACCATTGTGGCGGTAATCCTTTTTAACGCGGTTATTTCCACCGCATTGTCAAAACTGCCCCTCAAGATTGACCTCACCGAGAATAAGGTTTACGAAATTTCGAACTATACCAAAAAGGTTATGGCGGGAATAGACGAGGAAATCACAGTTTATGCGCTATATCCTGCAAACACATCCGGAAACGAGTATGTAACCTATGCAGAGGAATATCTGGCAAAATACGAGGCACTCAGCAAGAACTTCAAGGTTACCTACATCGACCCGTACAATAACCCCAGCTTTACAAAAAAGTATGAGGATATGGGTCTAAAAATCAACATAGGCTCTATAATACTTGAATGTGGGGATAGCGTCGAAACGATTTCTATGAACGATATGTATTCCTCTAACCAATATAGCGGCGAAACGAGTATTGATTTAGAAAAGAAGCTCACCGCGGCGATTGTCAATGTAACCAACGAGGGCGGAAAGCCCAAGGTATATTTTACCGAGGGCCATGGCGAATATCAAGGCGCTCAACTCTCTTCGATATTGAACGAAAATGGTTATGAATGTGACACGGTCAACATTGCCATCAACAAAGTCCCAAACGATGCAGAAATGCTGGTTATTATGTCGCCAACCAAGGATTTCACAGCAGAAGAACGCGATGCTTTGGACGAATATATGGATAATGGCGGCAAGGCGATGGTGGTTGTAGAACCGGGTAAGCCAAGCCTGCCACGACTTGACGGATATATGGCAGAATGGGGAATTACGGCAAGCGGTGATTACATTATCGAGGGCGATGCAAATCGTGCTTTCAAGTTCCAGAACGGCTTGACAATTCCGGCGCCGATTCTGGCAGAGCATGAGATAACCGAGAGCCTTAATCAGCAAAAATTGGTGTATATGGCACCTGCGGCAAGCAGCCTTAAAGCTGATGCCGATAATATCCGTGGTGCAATAATCACACCTTTGCTTACCACCAGCTCAAAATCCTGGGGGAAAATCAACCTTGCGGCACAGACCACCGCAAAAGAGGACGGCGATAACGAAGGTCCGTTGACGGTTGCGGCACTTGCCGAGATGGATACCGAAAACCCCGGCAAAATGGCAGTTTTTGGCTCGTTACAAGCGATTGAACTTTCGGGGATTATGGAAGAAACAAGCTATGCAAACGGCGATTTGGTTCTGAATGTGGTGGCATACCTTACAGAAAGAAATGTAAGTATGGATATACACGCCAAGGTAATCAGCGCACCAAGACTGACAATGAGCCAAGGCAATGTAACTGTTGTATGGATGCTTCTTCAGTACATTCTTCCTGTTTTGGTTATTGCAGCAGGCCTTATTGTATGGCTTAAGAGGAGATACAAGTAATGAACATAAACAAAAAAATGATCAGAAACCTGATTATTGGCGTGGTTGCGTTGGCGCTTCTTAGTGGGGCATACATTTGGGCAACGAAATGGCAGCCTGAAGACGACGAAACCCAGGCCTCGCAAACAGAGAAGATTTCACTCGTTGATTTGGAGAAAGATGCCATAGCCGAAGTTCGCATTAACAATCAAGACGGTGGCTTTACCATAATAAGCAAGACTCAGGACAATTCCACTATATGGAGCGTTAAGGAATATACAAATCTTAACCTTTCCAAAGGCAAACTCAGCAACCTGGTTACAGCAATATCAGAGTTGAATGCTGCATCAGAAATCACAAACGACAAAAATGTTCCGCTTTCCGAGTTTGGCTTTGGCGACGGGGCAAAGGGCGTTGTTGTGCGCACAAAAGACGGTGCCGAGATAGAGATAGAGATAGGCAACAAAATTGCAGTAGATTCAAGTTATTATGCGATGAAAAAAGGCGATTCGGGGATTTATACCATATCCCAATCTAACGCAGAACAACTTTTGCAGGGGATAAACGCCTACCGCGAAACCACACTTGGCACAATTAACCCCGAAACAATCAAGCGGCTTTCCATTACCCAAAAGGGCAAAAAGGTTATGGAATTGGTGAAAAACCCTGACATAACAGAAAATAAGTTCAGGACATCATTTACCCGTATGATATATCCGTACAACGAGGATACAGGCGTTCAAAAGACGGATGACCTTATCAATGCCTTTGGCACAATCAAGGTAATAGACTTTGTAAGCGACAACCCCAACGATGCGGCAAAATACGGAATACCGGGCGGAACAACCGTAATAGTAGAAGACGATGTGGCTTCACACACCATTAAGTTTGGCGATACTGCCCCCGATGGGAATGTTTATGCTATGTACAACGATAAGCCCTTTGTATTCACCATGGAAAGCACAATCAACGATATGCTCAAAGACCTTGACCCCTTTGACTATATTGACAAGTTTGCGCATATCTATTCCATTGGCAAAATTTCCAAGGTGGAGGTCAGCTACCTTGACGAAAAGCATATCATGACAGTCGACTACGGAAAAACCGATGAGGACGAGGACGACGAATACTTCATCGATGGCAAGGCAAAAGACGACAAATTCTTCAAGGAGGTATACCAAGGCGTTATCGGAGTGAACATCACCCAGCCGGTATCGGGCAGAACTCCGGGCAAAGAGGTGGCAAGGGTAACATTCACAATGTCCGATGGCAAAATCGAAACAAGTCGCTATTATGAATACGATGACAGAAGTTTGTTGTTGGTAAAACCCAGCGGCAAGCAATATCTTGTACTCAGAAAGTATATTGAAAGTATGATTGAGGAGTTTAGATAAAGCCTCGACAAGTACACCAGAAAGATGCAGCAAAATGCTGCATCTTCTCTTGTTTTGCGGGGAATTACTGTTTAATTTTTGGTGTTGACTAATCAAGAAAAAAATGTTAAAATATTAAAATAATTATATTTAATTACCTAAAACAGCAGAAAGGCTATGAAAAAGCTATGAAAAAATTAGGACTTAACGAAATTCGTGAAAAATATCTTTCGTTTTTTGAATCAAAGGACTGTCTGCGTCTTGACAGCTTTTCCCTTGTTCCTAAAAACGATGCAAGCTTGCTCCTTATAAACTCAGGTATGGCACCTATGAAAAAGTGGTTTACGGGTGCTGAAATCCCACCAAGAAAGCGAGTTACCACTTGCCAGAAGTGCATCCGTACCCCCGATATTGAATGTGTGGGCAAAACTGCAAGACACGGCACATTCTTTGAAATGCTGGGCAACTTCTCCTTTGGTGATTACTTCAAGCACGAGGCAATTAGTTGGGCGTGGGAATTTTTGACCAAAGTTATGGAAATCCCCGAAGAAGTCCTTTGGATTACCGTTTATGAAGAAGACGACGAGGCAAAGGATATTTGGGTAAACGAAATTGGCGTAAGCCCTGACAGAGTTGTCAAAATGGGCAAGGAAGACAACTTCTGGGAACACGGTACAGGTCCTTGTGGCCCTTGCTCCGAAATCCATGTTGACCGTGGCGCAGAATGTGGCTGCGGCAAACCCGATTGCAAGCTCGGTTGCGACTGTGACAGATTTATGGAGGTATGGAACCTGGTATTCACTCAGTTCGACAAAGACGAGGATGGCAACTACAACCGCCTTGCAAACCCCAATATTGATACAGGTATGGGCCTTGAACGCCTTGCCTGCATTATGCAGGGCGTGGGCAACCTGTTTGAGGTTGACACAGTTCAAAGCACAATGAAACATATATCCAGAATAACCGGCGTGAATTATAAAGAAAACGAAAAAACCGACATTTCGCTCCGTGTTATTACCGACCATATAAGAAGTACAGTTATGATGGTATCCGACGGGGTTATCCCATCAAACGAGGGCAGAGGCTATGTTCTTCGTCGCCTTTTGAGAAGGGCTGCAAGACACGGCAGACTTCTGGGCGTTGAAAAGGAATTTCTTTACACCGTTGCCGACACTGTAATAGACGAGTCGAAGCAGGGTTATCCTGAACTTGACGAAAAGAGAGATTATATCAAAAAGGTTATCCGCATCGAGGAAGAAAAGTTCTCCAAGACAATTGCGGGTGGTCTTGAGATTCTTAACACATACATTGAAGAAACAAAGAAAAACGGCAGCACAACACTTGCAGGTGATGATGCGTTCAAGCTGAATGACACCTATGGTTTCCCCATTGACCTGACTGTTGAAATCTGTGAGGAGCAAGGCATCAAGGTTGACCGTGAGGGCTTTGATAAGGCACTCAAAAACCAAAAGGACACCGCCAGAGCCAACCGCAAAGACGGTTCCAGCTGGGACGATGACGCAATCAGCATCAAAACCGAGGCGACAAAGTTCGTGGGATATGATTCGTTGACAGCAGAATCAACCATTACAGCACTTGTGCAATCCGGCGCAGAGGTTGATTCCATCGGTGCAGGAGAAGACGGTATAATAGTGGTTGAAAGCTCGCCTTTCTATGCCGAAATGGGCGGTCAGTCGGGTGATATAGGCTCGATTTCAACCAAGAACGGCAAAGCAAAGATAATTGACACCAAAAAGAATGGTGATGGTGTTTACTTCCATATTGCAAAGATAGAGGAAGGCTCACTTTCAACAGGCGATGCTGCAAAACTGACAGTTTGCAAAACCAACAGAATGGCAGTATGCCGCAACCACTCAACAACACACCTTCTTCACAAAGCACTCAAAGAGGTTCTTGGCACTCATGTTGCGCAGGCAGGGTCCGAGGTAAATGCAAAACACCTCAGATTCGACTTCTCGCACTTTGAAGCAATGACCGCTGATGAAATTATCAAGGTTGAAGCCTTGGTAAATGCGGCAATATTGGATGCGATGCCGATAACTGTTCAGGAACTTAACATAGACGAGGCAAAGAAACTGGGAGCAACAGCACAGTTTGGCGAGAAGTATGGCGAAACAGTCCGTGTTGTAACAATGGGCGACTATTCTATTGAATTCTGTGGCGGAACGCATCTTTCAAACACCGCTCAGGCAGGTCTTTTCAAGATTATCTCCGAAAACGGTGTAGCTGCAGGCGTTCGCAGAATTGAAGCGGTTACAGGCAGAGGTGTATTCGAACTTTTGACAAACACCCAGGCAACCGTTCAAAAGATAGCAGAAACAATCAAGTCAAGCACCCACGAGGTTGAGGCAAAAGCTTTGGCTTTGGTTGAAGAAAACAAAAACCTCAAGCGCGAGCTTGAAAGCATAAAATCAAAGATGGCAAACAGCGGCCTTAATGACCTTATAGGCGGAGCAGACGAAGTTAATGGCATAAAGGTAATTGCACACCGTCTTGATGACGGACTTGATATGAACGCCCTTCGTGGTGCAGGCGACAACCTGAAGCAAAAACTGGACTGCGCGGTTATCGTTTTGGCATCTGCAACCGATGGCAAGGTAAACATTGTCGCAATGGCTACACCTGACGCAATTCAAAAGGGAGCTCACGCAGGCAACATTATCCGCGAGGTTGCAAAGACTTGCGGCGGCGGTGGCGGTGGTAAACCGGACAGCGCTCAGGCAGGCGGCAAAGACGCAGCCAAGATTGCCGAGGCACTTGACCTGGTAAAAACATTGTTATAAGATTTTAAACCCACCAAACAAGGAGGTAGAATTATGCCCGATTGTATTTTTTGCAAGATAGCAGCAGGAGAAATCCCATCGACAAAGGTATACGAAGACGAAAAAATTCTGGCGTTTCGGGACATCGAGCCTCAGGCGCCGGAACATATAATTATCATTCCCAAAGAACATATTTCTTCGGCAAATGATATTACTGCCCAGAACTCGGCAATTGTTGCAAAGGTTTTCGAGGTTGCGGCAAAAATTGCCAAAGACCTTGGCTTTGCGGAAAAAGGCTTTCGCATTGTCAACAACTGTGGTGATGACGGCGGACAAACTGTCGGACACATTCACTTTCACCTGCTTGCAGGCAGAAACTTAGGCTGGCCTCCGGGCTAAGTCAACAAGGAAAGGAATAATCCAAAATGAACAATAATTTCAACAAGTATATTGACGCAATCCTTGACCAGCACAAGAACTTTAACGATATCCCAAAGCATTTTTACAGTGATTATAATGTAAAAAGGGGTCTGCGTAATGCCGATGGCACAGGCGTTTTGGCAGGGCTTACAGGCATTGGCGAGGTACACGGCTATGTTCTTGACGAAGGCTCAAAGGCTCCTATCGAGGGTAGTCTTAGGTATCGCGGAATCAGCATAAGCGATATTGTAGAAAACTGCGACAAGGAAGACCGCTTTGGTTTTGAAGAAACCATATTTCTTCTTATGTTTGGCGAACTTCCCACCAAGGAAGAACTTGAACAGTTTTCCGAGGTTCTTGCAAACCAGCGCACTCTCCCCGAGGGTTTTGCCGAGGATATGATTTTAAAGGCACCAAGCAGCAACATTATGAACAAACTGGCAAGGTCGGTATTGGCTCTCTACTCCTATGACAGCGAGGAAAACCCCGACGATATAAGTATGGCAAATCTCCTTCGCCAGAGCTTTGAACTTATTGCAAGATTCCCCACCTTGATTGCTTATGCGTATGCGGCAAAGAAACATTACTACGACGGGACAAGCCTTGTTCTTCACAACCCCAACCCGCAGCTCTCTGTGGCTGAAAACTTCTTCTATATGACAAGAGCCAACCATCGCTACACCAAGACCGAGGCAAAGGTTCTTGACCGTGCTCTTATGCTCCATGCAGAACACGGTGGCGGTAACAACTCGGCATTTTCAATCAGGGTTCTGTCATCAAGTAACCCCGACACTTACTCTGCCGTTGCGGCAGCAATCGGCTCGCTTAAAGGCCCCAAACATGGCGGCGCTAACGAAAAGACTCTCAAGCAGATGCACGAGATTGAGCAAAACCTCAAAAATTGGGATGACGAACAGGAAGTCTATGACTACCTCTGCAAAATAGTCCGCAAAGAGGCAGGCGACGGCAGCGGTCTTATATATGGCATAGGCCACGCAATCTATACCATATCCGACCCAAGAGCGGTTATTCTTAAAGAATCCGCCCGCGAGCTTTCTGCAGAGCAGGGCAAAGAAAAAGAGTTTAGACTCTACGAAACAATCGAACGCCTTGCCCCCAAAGTCTTCGAGGACATCAAAGGCATAACCGACCCGATGCCCGCAAATGTGGATTTCTATTCAGGGTTTGTGTATCAGATGCTCAATATCCCCGAAGAACTGTACACCCCCATTTTTGCTATGGCAAGAATTGTGGGCTGGTGTGCTCACCGAATTGAAGAAGTGCTGACGGGTGGCAAGATTATCCGTCCCGCATATAAAAACATCACAAAACGCAGAGAATACACAAATATCAACGAAAGATAAAAATTATTTTCCCAAAAGACTGTTTAAAAACGCAATGCTTTTAAACAGTCTTTTTTTGAAAACATTCTAAAAAGCATATATAGGTGTTACTCAAAGACATCAAACTCAGGGTTTGATGAAACACTAAAAAGAAATTTTCTGTCAAATTGCGATTTGACTATTGCTTTTTAAATTAAAATTTGGTATTATATATAGGTATTATTGAAAAGTTAGGTATATATGGCTTTTCAGGTTAATTTGGTTTGAGATTTTTCGGAATCCAAACAATGTTTTGGAGGACATCTCATAAAATTGGAGGAATTATAATGCCAACAAAGATAGTTGTAGGAACTCAATGGGGTGACGAAGGAAAGGGCAAGACAATTGATATCCTTGCTGCCAAGTCCAATGTCGTTGTAAGAACCCAAGGTGGAAACAACGCAGGCCACACCATTGAAGCGGATGGTCAGGTTTATAAACTCAGAATTATGCCTTCTGGCATTCTTAACCCGTCAACACTTTGCATTGTTGGGAACGGTGTTGTTATTGACCCAAAGGTGCTATTGGGCGAGATTGATGACCTGAACAGTCGTGGCATCAATACAGATAACCTTAAAATTGATGCAAGAGCACATATAATTATGCCGTACCATCGCGAGCTTGATGCTCTTTCAGAGGTTGCCCGCGGAAAGTCAGGGATAGGCACAACAAAGAACGGAATAGGCCCCTGCTATATGGATAAGGCTGAAAGATGCGGAATCAGAATCTGTGATATGATTGACACAGAAAAGTTTGCAAACAAGGTTCGCGAAAATCTTGCAATCAAGAAAGTCGGATCGTAGCC